>QQUB01000806.1 GCA_008501835.1 Bacteroidota bacterium | reverse complement strand
CTGTAGGATCACATGATATTGTTTATTCAAATAACTATATCCGTTCAGATTTTTCTAATTTTTCTTCTATTCAGGTGGATATTCTGGCCCTTGGAGACAGTGTTTTAAGTTCGTTTCCTGGTAATTTACGTAAGATCAAGTCAGGAACTTCAATGGCTGCTCCTGCTGTGACTGCAGCTTATGTCAGATATTATTGTGGTAAATCCGGTTCCGTAAAGACTATCAGGAATGAATTATTGGGTAAAACGCTAAAAGTCAATACAGTCAACCAGGATTCCAAGGAAGGAACTGTTTTAGACAATGATCAACTCGATAAAGATCCTCTAAACCCCTGGTGGTGGGAATATCGCTACTGGATAATTTTGGGTGCAGTAGTAATTTTCTTTATGATTGGTTATTCCTCAATTTGTTGGAATAGAACAAGAACCCTTTACCGATTCCGAAAAAGAGACAAATAATGAAGTTTTTAAGAGTGCTTCTATGCCTGGCATTCCCTGTTTTGGGGATGCAGGCTCTTTTATTTGGGCAATGTCCTAAAATCTATAATATAGAAAAAATTGCCTCTGATGGAAATGTACAGGTTTGCTTAAATCTAATTGAGCAAATTAAAAACTGTTCTGAATTGCAGGATTCAGTTGCCTATGTTTTCCATAGACTTGGTGTTAAAGCTTATAGGAGTAGGGAATACAAAAGGGCTATTGAATATTCCAAGAAGGGAATGGTGGTCAGACAGGCATTTTTTAACCCTTTTGTTGAAGACCTTGGTAGATCATATCACAACATTGGTGTGTTTTACAGAGAATTGGGGGAATTTAAGGAAGCTGAAAGATACCTGCAATTAGCAATTTCGTTTTATCGGGCGACCGGAAATTCAAGAGAAGTAAGGGATATTATTGAGCTGGGAAAGATTTTTAAATCTACAGGGGATTATGACAGAGCCCTACCCCTTTTCGAATTAGCCATTGACAAGGCAATTGAATATAAGGATACTACCAGGTTCGAAAAGGCAAGACTTGATTTTGGAGATGTTGCTATTGAAAAAGAATTATTTCAAAAGGCCATAGATAGTTTGATTCTAGCTGAGGCTTACTTCAAACAGTTTGGGCCTTCAAGTGATTTGGCCGCCTGTTACAACAATATTTCTATTGGATATTATTACCTGAAAAACTATAAGGATTGCATTTTGTTTGGCAACCTGGCAATTAATTGTGCACGGAGTATTCAGGATACCACGGAAATGGGTAAACCAATTAACAATATCGGATTGGCACACCTAAGATCAGGAAGATTAAAGGAAGCGTTGGAATATTTTCTATTAGGACTTGATTTAGGTTTAAAAACCAATAATAAATCTTTATTAGCTCAAAGTAATAACAACCTTGCCGAGTATTATCTTACTAAAAACAATTTCGAGAAAGCGTTGGAATATTTTCATGGTGCTATTTGTAAGGAGGCCAATTGGGAACTGAAGGATGTTTTTCAAAACCCTCCCATGGAACATATTTCATCTTTACCCTCAAAAGCAGATATCCTTGGATACTTATTTGATAAAGCTAATTTCCTGATGGATATTTCTGAGCGACAGGCTGAAAGCAAATATTTAAATGCAGCTCTTGAAACATTCCAGCATTGTGATAAGGTAACTGACCTCCTCCGCAGCGACCACACCGAACAATCTTCTAAAATCTTCTGGCGGGAGAAGGTGTTGCCCATTTACGAAAAGGCTATTCATGCCTGCTACCTTGCCGGGGATATGGAAAAAGCTTTTGAGTTCCTGGAAAAGAGTAGGGCTGTACTTCTTTTAGATGCCATGGTACAGGCAGAGGTGTTGAACGATATCGGCGATGAGGCCTTAAAAGCAGAAGAAAAGAGAATCATTAATGCATTGTATAAAACCCGGGAATCACTCAACAAGGCCACGGAAGAGGAAAAATCTTCCATTTTGCCCAAATTGAAAAAACTTAATGATGAACGGGATCAGCTCACAAAAACTATTGAAGAGAAATATCCGGGTTATTTCGAATTGATGTATGAAACCTCCGTAGTTCCCCTGGAAACACTTAAACAAAATCAGCTGCATGATGGCAAAACCGCGTTGATGCATTATTTCCTTGGATCAGAAAAAAGCTGGTTGTTCGTATATAACGGCATTGAAGATCCAGTCCTTATGGAACTAGGTAGTAAACATGAAACGGATAGTCTGGTTGGTGATTATCTTTCTTTCTTTAGCAATGATTATGCTATTGCCAATAATCCAAAAGGATATATAACCGCAGCTAATAAACTATATGAATATCTTGTGGCTCCTGCCGGACTGGAAGGCATGGAAAAACTTATCATCATTCCTGACGGACTTTTGGGATTTTTGCCGTTTGAGGCGTTATTGACTAAGCCTGTTGATCATACCAATCTGGAAACGCTTCCGTACCTCATACGTGATTTCGAAGTCAGATTGAGTTTCTCCGCCACGATTCTTGAGCAGCAGACATCTGGTCAGGTGGGTGCAGGTAAAATAATGGCATTTGCCCCATTTTCCGAATCAGGATCCGGTGAGTTTGCCGCTTTGCCATATACGGCCAAGGAGATTTCGTTTCTGCAAAAGATCATTTCCGGGAACTTTTATAAAAGCCAGAAAGCCCAAAAATCATTGCTGAGCCAATGGTCTGACCGTTATTCCATATTACACCTTTCCACACATGCGGAAGCCAATATGGCTGCAGGGCAGCCTTTGATTGCTTTTGCAGACACAGTATTGACCCTGCAGGAGTTGTACGCTATGAATTTGCCGTCAGACCTAATCGTCTTAAGTGCTTGTGAAACAAACCTGGGAGAAGTAAAGTCTGGAGAAGGAATATTCAGTCTTTCAAGAGGATTTACTTATGCTGGTGCCAATAGCATCATCGCCAGTTTGTGGAAAGTCAATGCAGCCTCTACCGGCCAGATATTTCCCGGGTTTTATGCAAATCTGAAGGAAGGAAATACAAAAGCAGAAGCATTGCGTATGGCCAAATTGGAGTATTTAAATGCGCCCGATGGGGGAGGTCATATCAAAACCCCCTATGATTGGGCAGGGTTTGCCATGATGGGGAATAATGAAACCATCAAATTGAAACCTCCGATGGGATGGTGGAAGTATTTGATTCCAATCGTGATCTTGGTTGGAGCTTTTTTGATATGGAGAAAAAATAAGTAATATCCAACATGGTTTTGCCTTTGCGCTGCGTATGTGTAGCGGAAGGCAAAACCTTGTCGAAAGAATAATTTGTAGGAAAAGGTAATGCAAAGGTGTCGCCTTGTGTATTTACTCTAACCTTACACTAATAATCCCAATCCCATGAGCCTCCTCCAGTTGATCCTTTGGAATCCCAGGGCCAATGGAAAATTGCAGACTTTCGACCTTATTTATATCAAATGTGTTTACAGGCTGATAATCTAGGTAATAGGGCAAAAAAGAAGGGTAGGGGCGCGGTAAAGTCACTGTTTTGATCGGCTTAAGTTTGGAAAGTTCAAGTTCATATTCACCGACTTCGGGTTGTAGTTCAATGATTGACCCATAAGCACTTCCATCATCCGTTACAAATGCAATCTGAAGCTTACAGGTTTTTTTATTCAGTGATCTTCCTTCAAAAATGAGTTTGTTTTTGGACACAAGGTCGCCTTGCCGGCCTTTAATGTCTTCAATTATGTAATGCTTAAAGCTGAAATCATGAATTGGCTTTGCATTCAGATTCTCATTATCAGGCCTGAAAATTGGGTCGAGGTTCATTTGATACTCCGATTTGCCTGATTGTTCTGTCGGAACCAATTTAAATGATCTTCTCCATGGTCTGACCAATTCATCCAGATCATCTTCTGCATTAAACAAATGGATGGGATGAGCTCCGGGAACGATTCGTACAAGATATGGTTGTCTGTCGTAATAGTCCCAATCGTAAGGCAGGCCTTCTAATCCTGCGGGAAAACTTATTTTTTTTCCTCCTTCCAGCTCAGCAACAATATAATACCTTAAATATCCTGTGGGTAATTTTTCCGCAGGGATTGTGGCTTCATAATGGTAAGCATCCCTGGAAGTCATATCGATCGCAATACTACCAGCTCCTGCCCAGCCTGTAACTTTCATGCTGGCTATCTTTTCCGGAGCGATAATTTGAGCGGTGATTTTGAAATCACTTTTTTCCGATATTTCCACCGGAGCTTCATGTTTATACCAGGTTTTTTTCACGGTAGATTCGGGAGCATAAAAGTCATTCAGTTTATGCGTCTTCCATTTAGCAAAAGGTGACCAGTTCTTATCAGCACCCTTATTACTCAAAATGTAAGTGCCTGGTTTTATCTTGAAAGAACCGTTTTGTAATTCTGTAGAATAATCATTACCGGTGTTGATGGCGGTAATTGTAAATTCTTTCCCTAGTTCGGTAAGGTGCAGCTTCATTTCATGCTCTTCCCATTTTATTACTCCCACAGTTTTTCGGGGGCTGTTACGGCCAAATGGATTATCAACCCAAACCGCATCAGGCATCACCTCCAACCGCCAGATACCCTTGTCAATTTTATCCAGGAAATAAGCTCCCAGTCCCGAATAGCGTACTACCGCAGAATTGCCAAACCCGGCAATTTTTGTCAGTTGTGACTCATCCACTGGTTTTGCATCAGTATGATTAGTGTAAATAAACTTTTCCGGTACATTGTATTGGGCCAGATCCTGCTGATAATTTATGTCAAAGCCTTCAAAACTCAGGTTGTCCGGATATTTCCCCAAATCGGCATACATCGGAATATGGTGAAAAATTTCAGAACAGATCATGAGGCTTAAGGCTTTTGATGGCGTATAAGCCAGATTCATATAATGGGTATTGTATTCCGTATTGGCATAAGCCATAAATGTTGGATCGTATGAGAAATGGGTGGCAATCTGAATGCCGGCTGAGCGAAAACTTCTTGCCATTACCGGGTAAGGGTAAGAGCGCCCGACATCAGCTGCGTCAAACTCATAAACCAGCTTGGCACCACCATTTGCACGGATAGTCTTGTCAAAAGGAATATCATATTCATTTACATTGGGAAGTACATTGCCGGGAATTTCCCGCTGATATCCCAGGCCTGTTGGGTACCACTGGAAAGTACCTCCCTGTATTCCGGCTTTGAAATAAGCATCGGCCAGATGAACCGAATGGCTGATGTTATAAAAAATGGGTTTTTGGCAGCCGGTTTTTCGACTGGCATCAACCATTGCCTTAATAAACTCAGTTACTTTTTCAGGGGCTTCCCTGTGGTGCGGTTCGTTACTTACCTTCAAAGCAATGATAATGAGGCCGTCTGTGTAGG
>QQUB01000402.1 GCA_008501835.1 Bacteroidota bacterium | reverse complement strand
GCCGGGATATTGATCGGGTTAAGTTCTCTGTTCTTTCTACCATACGCCATCATCTTTTTATGGCTAATTGTAGCAGTCAGCTCCCTCTACGGTCTTAAATTGAGTTATTGCTTCATGGGATTAACAGGACTTTTTCTGCCGTGGCTTTATCCTTTTCTCTATGCATTTTGGGTCGGTGAAACGGTTCAGTATTATAATACCTTTGTTTTACAACATATTGGCTTTTTCAAATTTGAATTTGGCCAGTCAATATTGGACTTCCTGCCGATGACCATTTTTGTTTTTTTGATTTTGGTGTCCTTAACAGGCTATAACAGGAATTTAAGCAAAAAGAAATTTGAGGAGAAGAAGAAAATTAACTTGCTGTACTGGCTCATTTTTTTTGGTGGCCTGATGCTTTTATGTTGTACACCAGCCACTCCGGAACACCTCGTGGTTTTGACCATACCTGTTGGTATTCTATTATCGTTCAGTTTCACACGAATGAAACCTCCTTTTGATGGCTTATATCATTTTCTTTTGTTGATTTTTGTCGTTGGGATGCATTACTTGATTTTCCTGAACGTCATTTAATCAGGAATAATTACCTTTGCACGGCTATTAAGGCCAGGTATACTTTTTACCCGGTTTTTATGGGAGTTTTCATAAGCATTGCATCGGTAAAAGTAAGTTTGAATAAACCTTGACTGCTTTATGGTGTTATTAAAATATTCATCCTGCACTTCAGGTTATTCCGAACCAAACCAATCAATTCCCTTATCGTATAAAATGTTTAAGTAAAAGTTTAATCCATGAGTATGAAAAGGCTGTTTTTATTTTTCAGTTTTATAGTTTTGATAATGGCAGGAAAGGCCCAGGGGCAGATTTTTGACCCGGTTAGTTGGGAAACTTCCTATGAGCAGGTTAGCGACACAGAATTCGACCTGATATTTACTGCTACCATCGAAGATGGCTGGGTGATTTACTCACAATACCTGCCTGAAGCAGATATTCGTCCGATACCAACCGGTTTTTATTTTGATGAGGGAAGCCATTTTTCAACCGTTGGCAAGGTGAAAGAAGGCGGTAATATTAAAACCAAACATGATAAGGTTTTTGACATGGAACTAACCAAGTTCTATGGAACCGGAATTTTTACTCAAAGAATCAAGGTAAGTAATCTGGATGAGCCCATTACGGGTTACCTCGAATTCATGTGTTGTGATGATGAACGATGCCTCCCTCCTACTGAGGTGGACTTTTCGTTTGAACTAGAATCTACAAAAACAACTGCAGAGCCAACTGAAGAGCCTGCAAATAATGCTCCTGAAGAAAAAACATCCTCAGCACCCAAAACTTTAGATAATAAAGAAACTGCAGCTGAAGCAACAGCTTCTGCCGAGGAAAAGGCAGGTGATGAACTGCTGGACGAAAACACCATTTTGCTGGACCCGATGGATCAGGACCCTGGAGCTATGATCGAACCGGTCAATTGGGATATCAAGATCGACAAGGCTGGCGATGGTAACTACAATATCGTTTTTACGGCGACCATGGATGAAGGTTGGGGAATTTACTCCCAGGATTCCGATGAAAAAGGTCCCGTTCCAACTACATTTACTTTCGAAGAAGGTGATCATTTTTCCACTGATGGTAAGGTGACGGAACTGGGAGACAGGAAAGAAGAAATTGACCCTTTGTTTGATAACGCCAATGTGGTCAAATATCCTCATGGCCCGGTTACCTTTACACAAGCAATAAAAATCACTGATCCAAGCAAACCTGTCAATGGATACATCGAATTCATGTCCTGCGACGATGAAAAGTGTGTTGGACCCTTTGATATTGAATTTACCGCAGATTTTGCCAGCTTTAATGCCAGCATAGGAAAAAATGTAATTAATTCAGGAGACACCAAATCTACGGTAACTGCAGACGGCGCCTTCAATCCACTAAATGCTCAATTGAACAGCACTTACCTGGAACCATTGGGGAACTGTGGTGAAGAAGCGGTTGTACGAGATCAGAATCTTTTACTGACCTTTGCCTTTGGTTTTCTCGGTGGTTTGTTGGCATTGCTTACACCATGTGTATTCCCAATGATTCCATTGACGGTGAGTTTTTTCACCAAAAGAAGTAAAGACCGTGCCAGTGGGATCAGAAATGCAATGATCTACGGATTGTCAATTATTGTGATTTATGTAGCTATTGGTTTGCTGATCACAGGGGTCTTCGGAGTCACCGCACTGCAAAACCTATCGACAGATGCCATTGCGAATACTATCTTCTTCCTGGTATTTGTAGCTTTTGCGATCTCTTTCTTCGGATATTATGAGATCACCTTACCGAGTTCATGGTCAACAAAGAGTGATAAAATGGCCGAAAGAGGAGGATTGATCGGAACATTTTTCATGGCCTTTACATTAGCTATTGTTTCCTTCTCCTGTACCGGTCCAATCATCGGTTCTGCTTTGGTTCAATCAGCTACCAATTCACTGGGGCCATTTGTTGTAATGCTTGGATTTTCATCAGCATTGGCTATTCCATTTGCCATATTTGCTGCTTTCCCTGGATGGCTCAACAGTTTGCCAAGATCAGGTGGATGGATGAACTCTGTGAAAGTAGTTCTTGGATTTTTGGAACTTGCGCTGGCATTGAAATTCCTCTCCGTAGCTGATATGACCAGCCACTGGAACATTTTGCCATACGAAGTATTCATGATCCTGTGGATTCTGATTTTTGCGGCTATGACCCTTTATTTACTTGGGGTCATCAAATTCCCTCACGATAGCAAAGGTAAATTAAAGATCAAACCGGTTCGCTGGGGATTTATCGCATTATCGGCAGCAATAACCATTTACCTGTTGACGGGGTTCCGTTATAATGATCAAACCAAATCATATTCCCCACTGGGTCTTTTAAGCGGTCTTGCACCACCGACTCAATACAACCTGTTTTTGCCTAGTCCTGAAACGGATGTAGATCCTGACATCAAAGCTCGCTTTCCGTCTTACACCAAATGCGCCAACAACCTTGATTGCTTCAAGGTATATGAAGAAGGTGTAAAATATGCTCAGGAAGTTAATAAGCCAATACTACTTGATTTCACAGGTTATGGTTGTGTAAACTGCCGTAAAACTGAAGAGAATATCTGGATCGTAGACAAGGTATGGGATCGTATACAGAACGATTATGTGTTGATCTCCCTGTATACTGATGATCGTAAGAAACTCGATGAGACTTTAATTTCTGCCCGTGATGGGTCCAAGTTACGGACTGTAGGAAGTTTATGGCAGGAATTTCAGATCGTCAATTTCCAGCAAAACTCCCAACCACTCTATGTACTGGTATCTCCTGACGAAAAGGTATTATCCGCACCTAGAGGTTATAATTCCGATATCAGGGACTACACCAAATTCCTGGAATGCGGGTTGGACGTATTTGAAGAAAATTATTCCCAACTGGGAATGGAGAAATAATTATTTAGTCGACAGTCCGCAGTCTTCAGTCCGCAGTATATTTTTACTGGTGACTGAAGACTGGCGACTGTGGACTGAAGACTGAAGACTGAAGACTGAAAACTACTCAATCGGGCTCACACTTCTGATCATTTCCAAAAGATCTCTCGCATCAATTACCTCCAAGGCTCCTTCATCGGTGCGAGTTGAGCATTTTTTCATATCCCGGGTAATTCCATCAATAGGTACATTGCGGATCATATTAAAAACCCAGGCAGGTTCATGTCGTTCAAACATCCCTTCAAAAGCTGAGGCTGTTCCTCCGGTTCCCTTAATAGTATGACACGACTTACATTTTTGGTCAAACACCCTTGTTCCCTTCTGCACCATAAACTTGCTTATTTCTGGAGCAAAATTTACATTCTTTACAGCAAAAACACCCTCAGGAATATTAGCATTCGGCTTAAGGTCTTCCAATTGTTCCTGAGTAACAGCTGTGCCGGGAATTGGAGGATTTGTTCCCTCTGCAGGAGTGACCTGGTTTGTGGTTTCTTCAGGTTCACCATTAGCTTGGTTCTGGTTATTATTACAAGAAAAAACAACCAATACAGATAGCACAAAGAAAAAAGACAAGTTTTTCATTCCGATAATTTTAAATATTTATTCTAGAGATTATTCCTCATTGCGTGAATTCGCCAATGGATCCGGCAGGCGGAGTACCCTCATAGCCTCCTTTACCATATCATCATTGTCCAGTAATATGCCGTAAAAACCCTCTTCTCTGAATAGCTGACGGGCGATCTGAGCTTTGAGCCTGTTGCGAATATCAGCTTTACAATTCGCCAGATCAACTTCATCGATCTCAACATCGTCCCGGGTCACAAAATCCAGGAAATCCTTGAACAATATTTCATCCACCTGAAAATCATCTTTAAAGGTTTCCAGGGTAAACTCAGAGAAATCATGTCCCGGTTTTTCCATATACCGGTAAACAAAACGGCTCACCTGCTGCCGAAGAGCTGTGTAGGTGTCAGAAAACATGGAAGTATCCAGGGAAACAAATACATCTGGTATAATTCCTCCTCCTCCATAGACAACATGTCCATTGGTAGTATGGTATTGTGTTGAATCGATAACCTCGGCGTCCGCCTCTCCTGATAATTCACCGGACTCCATCCGATCCATAAAATCATGAGCATACTTTTCCTTGTCATCATAAGGTTTCTGGATGGAGCGCCCTGAAGGTGTATAATACTTAGCCACCGTCAAACGCAATGCTGATCCGTCCGATAGTTCGTATTGCTCCTGAACGAGTCCCTTCCCAAAGGATCGTCTACCAACAATAACTCCCCTGTCTCGATCCTGGATCGCTCCGGCTACAATTTCACTGGCAGAAGCAGAGCCTTCGTCAATTAACACAACAATATTGTTCACATCAAAAAACGGCATTCCAGAAGTGCTGTATTCATTTCTTCCGGTTTTCCGACCTTCTGTGAAGACCAGCAAGGCTTGTTTATCCTTGAACAACTGGCTCAATATTCTGGTAGCCTGCTGAAGATAGCCCCCAGGGTTGCCACGCAGGTCAATGATCAGGTCTTTCATCTTTTGTTCCTCAACCAAAGGCTCCATCCCTTTCATGAATTCCTCATAACTTTTAGCACTAAACCTTGACAACCTGATATATCCTGTTTTATCATCGAGCATCATAGCCACGTCTACACTATTCATAGGAATAGCATCCCTGGTAATAGTAAAATCCAGCAGATCTTTTTGATTTCCCCTGAGGATTCCCACAGAAACGTCGGTTCCTTTTTTCCCTCGTAACAGGCTTGTAATCTCAGGAACAGTCATTCCCTTGCCGGCTACAATAGAGTCTTCAATGGAAACAATTTT
>QQUB01000724.1 GCA_008501835.1 Bacteroidota bacterium | reverse complement strand
ATTAACTGACTGTTGACAAAAACGGCAATAAGATTAATTATAAACCTATTGTAACAGGCATCCAAAACGCTTATTTCCTCAAAGATAGAAGCTTCATAAAAGCCATCAATAAAATAGTCCTGACCTGACATCAAACCCGAAAACTCAAACGAACCATTTTCATCCGTAATAACCGCATCGCCATTGGAACAAGTCACCATAACACCAGGCAATGGATCTCCATTATGCCTCAATACTTGTCCGTTAATACTAACAACTTGAGTGTAGGCAGCACTTAATTTAATCAGGCTTACAAAAACAAGTAAGGTGAATTGTTTGAGAATCATAATTGTGGGTATTTATGGATAGGAATCAACGGCTCCCTTTTTCTTCGGGATTATATACTGAATCATTGAAAAAATCACCTAAATTGATCCAACTCGCAACACGTACCACGTAACTCGCAACTTAGGTTAAATAATTGATCAGTTTGATTTTGCATAGTCACTGCGATTTACCTTTTTGTTTTGCCAGTTAATTCTTAGGAGTCTATTTTTATTGTGTGTAAGGGTCTCGTGTACCTGCCGTAGTGAACTTTTGCTCGTTTTGGACAGGTGCACAATGCTCCTCTCCGTTTTTATTTTCTTAAGGATTCAATGAATTTAATCGTATTTGTCATTCCTTTTAGATTCGAGTTACCTGCTGCTTTGAACTGAAAATAATATTCGAGTTCATTCATTGTCTTTAAATTTGTCTTATTATGAAATAGCCATTTGATAGCACGATCAACATAATACTTCAAAATCATTAAATATTCTTGGTCTGAGTTATCTATTCCTCTATGCACAATATCATTCCTAATTGTACTTAAATTTTTTAGCGTATTATCTATTTGATTGCCAATTAATCCTTTTGGGCTTACAAATGAACTAATTCTCTTTAGAATTGTCATTGTGTCCCCTCTAAAGTTCTGAGAGAATGAGATTGATTCACATATCTGCCAGAAATTTAGAAATGCTTCATGGTGATTCATTGAATTACAGGCAGTGTAGTATAATCTAAAAACTGAATAAAGTAGCTCATCAATAGAGTTTTTCTGAGGCTTTTCCTTAAGTTTATTTAAAGTGAAATTCAGATTCTTTAGAGCAACATCGTTGATCTTTTTTGTTTTAGTTGGTGCAGTAAGTCCTCTTGACAATTTTATAACATCACCGTATTGTTTTTTTCCATTCTTATCAATTCCGAATACAGCATTTCTAATTGAGAATTCTGCTTCCTGCCATTTGAAGGGAAATCTCATAGCAAAATTTTCTGCTGTGATGCAATAATTTATCAACCCCTGAAGGCTTTCAAAAATTGGATAAAACTGATCGAGTGCTAAACCAAAATTCTTTCCTTGATTATTGAAGCATATGTAAGGATAACGATTGTGAATATTCATCCTCATTGAAGCATTATTCCAATGCTGAAACTTATCATTTCCATAGGATTCCTGAATCTTATTTGAGCTAAGTGTAGTGAAGATATTACCAAGGTATGTAAAACTTCTTTTTCTTATTTCGTAGGTAACAGGCACAAAAAATTGAAATTTATTTGTCCTTCTTTCTTTCTTGATCTTGTCTTCAGCAACTTTAACATGTTTTTCAAATTTTTCTAAATTCCACTCTTTTTCTTTGCTCAAAGATTTTAAAGCATTGAATATTATATTACCTTTTTTTTTGAAGGCAGATTCTATTTCCTTAAGTGCTACAATATTTCTAACTGAGTAATCTATTTTTCCATCCTTGAATTCAGATAAAATCTCATTTAAAAATTCAGATGTTATTTTAGTTTCCTTTTTCAATGTATATTTTTTTCTTAATGGAGTGGAACGATCGGTGTACTTGACGTGTCGCCGTTTAGGCGGTATGGATCGCTACTAATTGTTCGCTTTCGTGTTTATTCTTTTTTCTACCTTATTAGTTTTATCCTCCAAGTATTCGTGAAATTTTTTAATGAGTACCTCTTTATCATAAGAATGCTTAGGAACACAATCTCCTATTAATTCTTCGCATAATCCATTATCTAATCTGTCAATGTCAAAATTCTTTGGGACATAATTAGTAGTGTTGTCCTCAAAGTAACCTGTTCCAGATAAAATTACCTCTTCATTTGAATGGCTAAAATCCAACTTTCCGTATCCATTTCCATTTAATCTATCATTTCTGAATTCTCCGTCATAAATGTAAAGAACACTCTTTTTGTTTCTGTCGGTATAAACAGCTTTTGAACTCCAATTAGCAAATGTTCTACCATTAAAGTCATACACATTTCCTTTTAAATGAAGAGTTTTGCTTGGTTCGTCATAAATAATTTCAATAAGTCCGAAGCCAATACCCCCATTATCATCAATAGAATACTTTTCAATCCATAAGCCTTGAATTTTTTCTTCGAATTCATACTGTTCTCTAACCTTAGATTCATTTATTCTTATTATTCTTTGATTTATCAAGTCTGAAATAAACCAAACAATGATAGCTATTGCAACCAATATCAATATTATTGAAGTTGTATTAAGTTTTTGCTCATTTGCTAATTTTGAAATCCAATATGCTGAAACTAACCCGATTAAAGTCAGCATTAATTGAAAGATATTTTCCTTTGGATTTTTCATTTGTCTTGATTTTTATTTTTCTCACCATGGATGAGAACTTATTTATAACCAGATAAAAATAACCTTTTACCACCCAAAAAGGCAAGTACACCGCAAGTTTATTGTTGTTTATATACCTGCTTCAACCTACCAATGCCTACAAACGCGTAACACGTAACCCGTAACCCACAACAAAAAAAACACCCACCGGCCACAAAATTTAACCGATGGGTGTTTCCCTTTTTTTAGTATAAATTACCAGTTGTCAATGCAAGCAACCAGCAACCGCTTAATTCTTCAACAACTTAAAGCTCTGCTCATTGCCCGTCGCTGTCTCTACACTCAACACATAAACCCCGGGAGCCAGACTCGCTGGAACATCAATGATGCCCGTCGGACTTCCTTCGGCGATGACGCCTTTCAGTACCAGCTGGCCATTGGCCGCAAATAACTCGTAAGAGGCTTCTCCGTCAAGGATGTCGGTGAAGGTCAGGAATATCTGATCCTCTATCGGGTTAGGGAAAACAAGACTGACTTCCGTGCCTTCCAGTTTTCTGCGCATCACGATGGTTGGTGAATAAAATTCGTAATTATAGTCTTCGGCAGCATTCTCGCTGATTACTTTCAGGCGGAAAAACTGCAACTGGCGCTGCCCGAGGGTGACCATGTCATAGCTATGCATTTCTGAAGAAGTACCCCCTTCCGCATATATGGTCTCGATTTCTTCGAAGTCAAAACCATTATAGGAACGTTCCACCTCAAAACGCTGGCAGAAATATTCCGGCTGCGTCAGCCAGGAGAGGGTGATCTCTGTTGGATCTGTAAATTCACCGCTGAAGCTCAGCAGCTTGGTCAACAGCTCTCCCTCGAATTTGGAAATCTCCACATCATCGATGGCCAATCCTCTGAAGTTACCACTGTTGCTGGCCTTGAAAACGAAACGGAATGCAACATCCTTGTTCCCGGCAAGGGAGCTGATGTTGAGTTTGAAATTTTTATAACTGCTTCTCTGTCCTGAGAAGTAGGAAGCTCCCTGCGGCCATCCGGCGCCTTCGAGGTTGTTATTCTTGAAGTTGTACCAGTTTTCGTCATCATCAGAACCCAATTGTTCCCACGATTGTCCACGGTCGGTGGAGTACTCTACCCGGAAACCGTCGTAACCGTTATTGAGGCTGAATTTGGACCAGAAGCTGAATTCATAGATGCCATCATCCTCCATATTGAAGTTGGGCAGGTAGAGCATACTGTGGGTGCCGTTCTGATAATACGGTTCGTCGATACCCAATACAAAGGCATTCGCACCACTTTTTACACCGTTTTTACCTTCAATTTCCGAATTCCCCCGGCTGAAAGAAGATCCGCTGACAGTAAACACACCGTATTGTTCGGTATTACTTTCGAAATCTCCTCCATAATTACCTGTGCCAGGGATATAAGGCAAACCGCGATCCGGAAGGATCTTTACATCGGATTCTTTGGTCAGGTCATCATTAATGGTCAGGCTAACCGGGTAGGTGCCGATGTTACCATAGCTGTGAGTGAGATTTTCTACACTGCTGGTGGTTCCGTCTCCCAGATCCCATGCCCAGGAACTTGCATTGATGGCTTGTTCTCCAAGAAATCTCAATGGTGCATTCAGGTAACCTATTCTGTCAATGAACATATCGGCTACAGGGTCCATGAAAATATCAGTAGTGAATAGTCCGCGACCGTAAGTAGCTGCGAGTACCATATTATCGGAGCGACGTACGCGCAATTGATCCACTCTCGTCAAAGGAATTCCTTTGTCCGACTGGGATGGGTACCACGTGGTATTTGATCCGTCGAGTAATTCTGTTGCCCATACACCAACTTCCGTTGCCAGCAAGGCTTGTGTTGGATCAACAGGACTGAAAATTCCCCATCGAACCGGCATGTCAGGAATGTTTCCTCCCACTGCGGTCCAGTTGTCACCACCATTGGTGGTTTCATAAACGCTTGTTACACCATAATTGGACAAGGTGACCAAAATATGATCAGGGTTTCCGTATTCAACATCAACGGAAGAAACAGAACCCGTGAAGGATCCAATGTTTTCGGAAGCAACCACATCTCCTTCATTGGCACCGTCCAACCGGAGCACAATCCCGTTATAGGTACCCAGGTAAACCCGGTTGGAAACGTTGTCATCCACAAAAATGGTCGCGACATCTCCGCCTCCTGACAGGTTGAACCCGTCTACATCGATCAATTCCTCGTCCCCACTTGAAAGTCTCCAGCGGTATAAGTCTCCACTACCGGTCTGGATATAAGCGATTTTTGTTTCTTTATCAATATCACTGGCACAAACCCAGCGACCATTAGCGCCCAGTCCTCCGGAAAAGGTGTCTCCGTAATTGGTGGAAAGCGACCAGTTTCCATTCTGGCTGGAAACGATCTGATATTTCCCGTCTTCCTGATCGATATGACAAAGCATGCCATCACCTCCTCTTACAACCACCCCTTCCGAGGGACTTGTTGGCCCCTGCATCTGGAGGGAGTTGTTATCCTGTGAGCCGGCCAGGTAATAATTCTTTCCTGCCTCAGGGTGAATAGCACCTCCATAGAACTGAGTGATGTTATAACCAAAGTTTCTGTCTTTTGGAGAAGCGGTGCCCGATTTCCAGTAAACACCTCCGTCATTACCGAAGTAGATATTTCCGTCGACCTCTTCATCAAAATGGATCTTGTGGTGGTCCACGTG
>QQUB01000825.1 GCA_008501835.1 Bacteroidota bacterium | reverse complement strand
TGTGGCGTATATTCTATTGTTGATACCGATTGCAGGTTCCATAATTGCCCCGGTTTTGGGTGGGGTGGCGGCAACGCTGGTTATGTTTGATATCAGGAAACCTGTTTTTGAACCTGAGGTGGAAGACGAACCGGCAGACGATTTTGAGCATGAGCCTGCCGGTCCCGACGAGGTTTAAATCTTGGCGGCAATGAGATCACCAATCTCTTCACAACCACAAACTTTTTCCGGCTTTAATTCTTCAGTGCCAATCCCGGCTTCCAGGACTTCTTTTACAGCCTTTCGGATAACGTTTCCTTCTTCTGTCAATTCAAGTGCATCAAGCATCATGGCGGCGGATAAAATGGCTGCCATTGGGTTGGCTACATCTTTACCGGCTGCCTGGGGATAAGAACCGTGGATAGGCTCGAACATCGAGGTATGTACTCCAATTGAGGCAGACGGCAATAATCCCATGGATCCTGCAATAACGCTTGCTTCATCAGAGAGGATGTCTCCAAACATATTGCTGGTGAGCATTACATCAAAATGCGAAGGATATTGGATCAGCTGCATTGCGGCATTGTCGACAAACATGAAGTCGAGTTCAATATCTGGATAATCAGCCGCCATTTTGCTTACTTTGTCACGCCATAACCTGGATGTTTCCAGCACATTGGCTTTGTCAACCAGGGTTACTTTTTTCCTTCTTTGACGGGCATATTCAAAAGCTAGCTTTGCTATGCGTTCAATTTCAAATTCGTGATATTTACAAACATCAAAAGCGGTTGTTCCGTCATTTTCCCGGCCTTTGTCTCCAAAATAAATACCGCCTGTTAATTCTCTGAGGATCAGGATGTCCACGCCTTTGATTCTGTCTTTTTGAAGAGGGGAGAGGTGCAGCAGGTTATCATATGCACTTACGGGGCGGATATTGGCAAACAGGCCTAGTTCTTTCCTTAAAGCGAGTAAACCCTGCTCCGGACGAACTTTTGCATTAGGGTCATTATCGTATTTAGGATGACCAATAGCTCCAAATAAAATGGCATCTGATGCAAGACAAAGATCCAGTGTTTCTTTAGGTAGTGGATTGCCTGTTTGGTCAATAGCAGTTGCTCCCACCGGGGCGTCAGTATATTCAAATTGATGCCCGAACTTTTTTCCAATCGCATCGAGTACCTTAATCGCCTGTTTTGTTACTTCCGGGCCGATACCATCTCCGGCCAGGACTGCAATTTTTTTGTTCATGTTGTCTTTTTCGTAAAAATTTATTTTGTTTTCGATCAAAAGGTTCTGGTAAAATCTTAAAATTAGAACTATTGATTATTAATTAACCACAGGGATCACAAAGAAGTCACAGGGATCACAGAGCACTAAGTGAAACCATTATGAAACAACCTGAAACCATTTGAAACAAATTTTGCCTAAATACTTGATTTATAGGTTTTAATTTGCCCGTTTTAGTTCATATGCCTCTACCTCTTCCCTAAGACTCAACAAATAATCGATATCATCAAAGCCGTTGATCAGGCAGTCTTTTTTATAAGCTGAGATTTCGAATGAAGTTTGATCACCGGTTGCACTGATAGTGAATTGCTGATTGACAAGATCTACCTCAAAAGTAGTGTCAGGATCTTTTTCAATAGCCTTGAATATCTTGTCCAGAAAATCCTCACTTACCTGAACGGGCAGTAAACCGTTGTTCAGGGCATTTCCTTTAAAGATATCTGCAAAAAAGCTGGAAACTACAACGCGAAAACCATAATCATAAATGGCCCATGCAGCATGTTCCCGACTGGAACCGCAGCCGAAATTCTTACCGGCCACAAGTATTTTCCCAGAATAAACCGGGTTGTTTAAAACAAAATCCTGCTTAGGAGTACCATCACTTTGTTGACGCCAGTCGATGAAGAGGTTATCTCCAAACCCTTCCCTCGTCGTGGCCTTTAAAAATCTGGCAGGAATGATCTGATCTGTATCGATATCTTCAATAGGCAGTGGAACCGCTGAAGAAGTTATTTTGGTGAATTTTTCCATGTTTTAAATTGTATATAGTATGTTTAGAATTTGATTGGATAATTTTGATAATAGTTCAATATTATTCCAAATTCAAAGGGAAAAGTGGATGAAATGGAAAAATGGATGAATGGGAAAGAGTTTTTTATTCCAATAATCCAGTTCTTCCAATTATCCCCCGACACGATGTTTACGGGATCTACGACATATTTGCCTCAAAATTACTCTTGTGGACAAATTACTCATTTCCAATGATTTAAAATTCAAACATATGCTTTGTCGGGTTTAAATTTGTTCTCTTACATCGACGATCTTCCCTGCAACTGCAGCCGCAGCTGCCATCAATGGACTTGCCAGGATGGTGCGTGCGCCAGGCCCTTGCCGGCCTTCAAAATTTCGATTCGACGTAGAAATGCAATATTTGCCGGCTGGTACTTTGTCTTCATTCATCCCCAGACAAGCAGAACAACCCGGTTCTCTGAAATCGAATCCGGCGGCCTCAAATACCTTGTCAAGACCTTCTTCAATAGCTCTTGCTTCCACTTGCTTACTACCCGGAACTACCCAAACGGTTACATTTTCCGCTTTTTGTTTCCCTTTTATGAAATCCGCAGCAATTCGCAGATCCTCAATTCTGGAATTCGTACAGCTACCTATAAATACGTAATCAATGGGTTGGCCTTGCAGAGAATCTTTCCCTGAGAGCCCCATGTAATCCAATGATTTCTTAAAATTTGCAGGGCTTTCAACCTGTTCAAGGGAAGGAATATTTTCAGCCACACCAACTCCCATCCCCGGATTTGTACCATAAGTTACCATTGGTTGGATATCAGCTGCCTCGAAATGGTATTCCTTGTCGAATACGGCATCTTCATCTGTAGCCAATGATTTCCAATATTCCACAGCTTTATCAAATGCTTCTCCTTTCGGAGCAAAATCTCTGCCTTTAATATAATTAAAGGTAGTTTCATCTGGAGCTATCAATCCGCCACGGGCACCCATTTCAATACTCATATTACAAATGGTCATTCGCCCTTCCATGGACAATGACCGAATGGCAGAACCGGCGTATTCTACAAAATAACCGGTGGCGCCACTTACACTAAGCTTTGAAATGATATAAAGAATGATGTCTTTGGCCAATACCCCTTTGGCGAGTTCACCATCAACGGTGATGCGCATTTTTTTGGGCTTGGTCTGTAAAATACACTGTGAGGCGAAAACCTGCTCCACCTGACTTGTGCCTATTCCAAACGCAATGGAACCAAAGGCGCCGTGTGTAGAAGTATGGCTGTCCCCACAAACCATGGTCATGCCAGGTTGGGTGATACCCAGCTCGGGCCCGATAACGTGGACAATTCCCTGGTTTGGATGTCCAAGGCCGTATAGTTCAACACCAAATTCCTCACAATTCTTAGTCAATTGATCAACCTGGAACCTGGATAATTCTTCCTTGATAGGGAGGTTTTGATTTTTGGTGGGTACATTGTGATCAGCCGTAGCAATGGTCTGCTCCGGTTTGAGCAATGGAATGCCTCTCTTCCTCAATCCGGCAAAGGCTTGCGGGCTTGTTACCTCATGGATCAGATGCCTGTCGATATAGAACACCTGCATACCTCCGGGTAATTCCTTGACAACGTGGGCATCCCAGATTTTATCAAATAATGTCATGATGCTGGTTACTTGTTTCTGGTCTCCTCTGGTTACCGGCAGCTGATCCAGGGGGTATTCAGTAACCAGCAACCTGCAACAGGAAACCGGTTAAGCTACTTGTTTTCTTTCGTGTTTGATGATTTCATTCAGGTCCTCATCGTTGACCTCCTTTTTGGCATCGGCTACTTTAAGGAACTCTATATAGATGCGATCCAATTCATCTTTGGTAAGGTCGAAGCCTATATTCTTATACCGGTAAGCCAAAGCTGCACGACCACTTCTGGCAGTCAATACGATCTTGGAGTGGTCAACCCCCACTTCAAGCGGATCGATAATTTCGTAAGTATCTCTTCTTTTGATTACCCCGTCCTGGTGAATTCCGGAGGAATGAGCAAAAGCATTCGCACCAACAATAGCTTTATTGGCCTGCACAGGCATGCCCATTCTTTCAGAAACAAGGTGGCTCGTTTCCGTCAGCAATTTTGTATTAATGTCAGTATAAAGGTCAAGGTAAGGGTGCTGATTCATAATCATCACCACTTCTTCGAGGGAGGTGTTTCCGGCACGTTCGCCAATCCCGTTAATGGTACATTCAATTTGTCTTGCACCTGCCTGGACGCCGGCAATAGAATTTGCAGTAGCCAACCCTAGATCGTTATGACAGTGGGTGGAAATGGTGGCCTTATGTATATTGGAGACATTTTCCATCAGAAACTGAATCTTGGCTCCGTACTCTTCTGGCAAGCAATATCCCGTAGTGTCAGGAATGTTTACCACTGTAGCTCCGGCAGCAATTACTGCTTCAATGACCTTTGCCAGGTAAACATTATCCGTTCTTCCCGCATCCTCTGCGTAAAACTCCACATCTTCAACAAACGACTTAGCATATTTTACGGCAGCAACAGCTCTTTCGTAAATTTTCTCCTGTGTAGATTGCAGTTTGTATTTGATATGGGATTCTGAGGTGCCAATCCCTGTATGGATTCGTGGGCGTTTGGCATATTGCAAGGCTTCAGCGGCAGTTTTTATGTCTTTCTCAATGGCTCTTGAAAGTCCGCAAACTGTTGGAGATTTTACGGCTTTTGCAATTTCCATAACGGACTGAAAATCCCCGGGACTACTGATGGGGAAACCTGCTTCAATAATATCTACACCTAATATTTCAAGTTGTCTGGCTATCTCTACTTTTTCCTCTCTTTTGAGTTTGCACCCCGGAACTTGTTCGCCATCCCGAAGGCTTGTATCGAAGATAAATACTTTATCGCTTGCCATAATTTAGAATTTTAGTAAAATCTGGTTAAGTTTACCAGAAGAATCAAATTTTTGTGAATTCTCAACATGTAAACCTTTCAAAGGTATTTTTCACAAACGCATAATTTGAATCAAATTAGGCGAGTAATCCAAGTTGCTAGGCCTCTTGATTGCGATCTAAGTAATTGTTTATCAGATATTTGAAAAAAAAATTCTTACAATGCCTAAACAGAAGACAGACGATCTGATTCAGTTGATTAAATCATTGACAAGAGCGGAAAAACGGCATTTCAGGCTTTTTGTCCGAAGGAACCAGGCTTCTGAAAATATTCTGTTTTTACAGCTTTTTGATTTCCTGGATAAGCATAAGGAATATGATGAAGTCCAGATCCTGAAAAAAATTCCTGCCATTACAAAAAGACAGCTGTCCAATCTGA
>QQUB01000657.1 GCA_008501835.1 Bacteroidota bacterium | reverse complement strand
TTTCCGATACGATTTCGATATGGTGGAAATGCTTCTCCAATCCGGATTTTATGAGTTTTTTCTCCTGATCCAGTAAGTCTCCTTTGGTGGCCATTACCAGTCGATAATTGCCGTTTAGTTTCCGTAAGACTTCCTCAACTCCATCAATGAGGATGATAGGCTTTTGCAGCATTTCCTTCCCGAGGTCCATTATTTTTTCAACGGCACTGACCCCAATAGTTTTATCGGATATTCTGATAGCGGTTTCGATCATGGATAACATGAAGCTTTTTACCCCGTATCCGTAATGAGGGACATTATTGATCTCTGTTTCCAGCAGGGCTCTTGAAACAGTATGGTGCGGGAGATAATCTTCCAACATGTCGCAAAACTTCTTTTCCGTTTCCTGGTAATTCGGTTCATTTACCCAAAGGGTATCGTCGGCGTCAAAAGCGATTACTTTGATGTTATTCATGGTTGTAGGTTTCTGGTTGCAGGTTTCTGGTTACAGGTTTCTGGTTACAAGTTACGGGTTTGAATAAATACTATTTTTTAGAAAAATAGTATTTATAAAGTATCCTTGCCAGCATCCAATTTGCTTAATCAAGTTTTTTATTCAATTGTCTCAAAAGGACTCTCGCATTCGTCTGAAATGCTTCCAGAATTGGAAGGTAGTTATTGTAGACAATGCCCTGGTGAAAGGCAACACGATTTTTGTAATCCGGATCATCCAGTACATAGTTCATGAATTCATTGGGGGCTTCCCCTTTACTCACCTCTGCAAACCAGGTCATATTTTCTTTCCAGTGGTTCAAATTGCTGTAAACATCTTCGTTAATGGCCTTTTCGGTTTCTTCAATATTTTTGATAAAAACGGAGTAAAACTGGGTGATTTGCGAAGCAATAGTTTCCGGTTCTGCCCCGGTGAAATTGTTGAATGATTTTAATTGAGTATATCCTCGCTCTTCAATCTTCAACGGAATATAAGTTGAAACCAAAAAACCATAAAACGGCTGGGTAAGGTAATCGTTATAAGTAGCCGAATCGTTTAAAACCCTTTCGAAGACTGGCCTCCTTTGCTCATAATTGTCAAGAATGCCTCTGACTTCCAGGGTGTCGCTGACCAGATCGGTGCGGATAGTGGAAAGGATTTGAAGCAGTTGTTTATCGTTCGCCCTGTTTTCGTTCCAATTGTTAATTTGAAGGGCTAGCAGAATACTGAAAACCACCAATATGATTTCCCCCAGGGCATACATCAGGTAGCGACCTAATTTTCCACCGGTTAATAGATTCTTACGGATTTTTCGAAATATCTGATTCATAGTCATTTTGGGTGTAAAAATGAGTCCGTTAATTTAACAAAAAATGGTTCACCCGGCAGCATGATGTGGTAATTACCTCAGTTTGGGGCCATTTTGAATGATTTTGTGATAGAAATCATGTTCATTCTCTGAGAATAGTCATAGCATTTTAGTCTGGAAAAGCTTAAGATGAAACTGTTTTAGCATCCATAATCAGGAAATGGTTTCACAAAAAAGCTACTATTATGAAATTGACAAATTTAAAAAAGTGCAACATGCTGTTGGCTGTTCTGTTTTTTGCCGGTACGCTGGCGCTTAACGCACAATGGACACCTCAAAAGACTGCTTTACCTCAGGACATTCAAGGGGTGTATGCCTTTTCTGCGGTTGATGTGAATACTGTTTGGGCAATTCCATATTCATATGCCGCGTGCAATAAACTGGTAAAAACTACCGATGGTGGAAAAACCTGGAATATCGTTACTGTTACCGGTGGTGAAGGTCTGGCGTTTGCCGGTATTCACGCATTGGATGAAAATAACATCTGGGTAGCCATGTGGCCGTCCGGATTATCTACGGATAGTGCCATCTTTTATTCCTCTGATGGCGGTGAGACCTGGGTGCAGCAGGAAACGGCATTCTGTAAAACCTGCGGGTACATCTCATTCGTGTATTTCTTCAATGAAAAAGACGGGGTGGCAGTAGGTGATCCTAATGGAGGACAGTTTGAAATTTATTATACCCAGGACGGAGGTGAAAAATGGGTGGCTACATCCGGTAAGCGTATTCCAATGCCGGGTATGGTGGAAACACCGGTAGCCAGTAATTTCGAGGTTTTTGATAATACCATTTGGTTTGGAACCACAGAAGGCCGTGTTTTCCGAAGCACTGATAAGGGAATTACCTGGGAAACTTCCGAAACTTTGTGGCCGGAAACTACCGTAAGTGTTGCTTTCCAGGATAAAGATACCGGATTGGCGTTGTCTGGGAAAAAGCCCGGTCTGATGAAAACCACTGACGGTGGAGTCACCTGGCAAGCTATGGAAGCCGCTCCGCCCATTTCAGGGCTCATCGAATTTGTCCCTGGGTCAATAGACTCTTATGTCATTGCAGGCTCCGGGAAAGAAGGAGCGGGTGAAGGTTCAGCCTATACCCTTGATGGTGGAAAAACCTGGGTGATGGTAGATGAAATACCTCACAACTCTGCAGTGTTCATCACTCCGGAAGTAGGATTCATCGGTTCCGGAACCACCAAGTTATATAAGTGGACCGGAAAAGTACTCGAAGAAACCCCCAGCACAGATGATGGAAAAAAGGTGATAAATTAAGTTAGTTTAGTAGTGTGGCTGTTTAGTCGATGGTGTGAACTATCGGCTAAACAGCGTTTTATTTTATTCTTATACCTTCTACAGCTTTTCTGCGTTTATCGGAAAATCGACAAAGTCTGTTTCAATAAGCAGACCTTTACATTTGTTTTCCTCCATCTTAAATTCAACTTTCATAGAACCGTCAAGACTTTCAAACATCGTAGCACTTATTGGCGTCAGATATTGTTCCATACTCGCAGCAGGGATCTTCATAAACATCAAATTATCTTTTTTGACAATGTCCATGGTCACTGGAAACTCCTTGATTTGGTAAGTTCCATATACACTTTTATCAATATCCAGGTCCTTATAACTATCTTGCAAAGAAGGATAAAAATTGTCAAGGATATTTCCATCAGGTATACTAGCATTGACTTTCAAGGTTTTTATTTCTTTAAACCGTGGAATTCGCATTTTAACCGTGGAACCATTTCCCCAGGAACCAGCACTTAAGGATTGTTCTGACTGTTTCCCATCTGTGTAAGTAATGTTTACCAAAACCGGAACCGGACGGTTACCGTTATTTTTCAGGAGAAGTTTTCCCTTTTTAAAAGATTCAATCGAGATATCCGCAGAACCATAATTAAAGAACCACGGCACCCAAAACCAGGACAAATCCTGCCCGGAAACAGCTTCAAAAGTGTAGATAAGGTCATATGGGGTCGGTGACTTTTTGGCCCATCTCTGAATATAGGTCCTATAACATTGCTTAAATAGATCATCACCAAGATGATGGTGCAGTGTGGTTAATAGAAAAGCCGGCAGATTGTAGGACGCATAACCATAATTACTCTGATCCATAAACTGTGTCGATGTGATGAGCGGCAAATCACTGATTCCTCCCAAATTGCCTTGTACACTGGAGGAATGGTAGGAAAAAAGCGACCCCGGATTTTCATTAAAAAACCGGTCCGTCAGATAGGCAGTATTGAAGTCCGCCCAGCCTTCATCCATCCAGGCAAACCGTTTCTCGTTAACTCTGACATACATCGGAAAATATGTGTGAAACATTTCGTGTACGGTTACTCCCAGGCCGGGATTACCATTATTGGCCATCATTGGAGTTTCCATTCCCCCTCCTCCAACACCGGACATGAATGTAGTGAACTCAGGGTAGGGGTAGTGGATACCTGGCATATCCTCCGAAAAGTGTTTCATCATTTTCTGCTGGTTTGGTGTTATATTCTTACATTCTGCAGCTTTTGAGGCCGGGTAAAAAGAATGAATAAAAACAGAACGATCACCAACCTGTTGACTTGCAGCATCCCAACTATAATGATCACTCATACAAAAAGAGAAATCATTGACTTCTGTGGCAATGTAGTGCCACTTTCCTGAACGATGATTAAACTCAGGGGTAGCCTCTTCAGGCTTTAGAATGACAACAGGACTTTCACTTTTTTGGGCTTGTTGATAGCGTTCCAAAAGTGTTTCACTTAAAACTTCACCAGGGTTTTGTAATTCTCCTGTAGCAAGTACTGTAAATGATTTGGGTGTGTTGATGGTCACATCATAATTGGCCAGTTCGTTATAAAATTCAGTACTGAAATCATAAGATAAATTATCCCAGCCGAAAATGTCATCATAGACGGCTACCTGTGGATACCAATAAGCGATAAAAAAAGATGTGGAATCATAGGCACCCGTTCGAATGGTCGTTTCAGGGATTTGGTGGCTCCAGTCTATTTCCAGATCTAATTTTCCTCCACTCATTAATGGCTGCATTAGCCGGACCGTCATATTAGTTCCATTCTTTGAAATCAGTCGACGGTTGGATAGCTCGTAGGCTTCGCCGTTGACGAGTAACCGGCTCAAACTCACCCCTTCATTGATGTCATCGGGGCTTACGCCATAGGCTCTTGAATTGGCCTTTTTGAATACATCATGATAAAGTCGGATGACCAATTGATTAATAGCATCAGGGCTGTTATTGTAATAGGTAACTTTTTCACTTCCGTTGATGGTTTTGGTTTCGGGAATAACGGTAACATCGATGGTATAATCCGCAGTGTTTTGCCAGTATTTGGCCCCAGGGTTTCCATCAAAGGATCTGGTTCCGTTTTGATAAGCTTTGTATATTTCTTTAGGGATAAAGAATCGATCTTCCTGGGCATGTAAGGTTTGTAAAGTGCTGATAGAAAGGATAAGCAGCAGACAGATTAATGGCTTCATTATGGATGATTTTTTTGTTAGAGAAGATTATCGGGTTACTTTTTTTAACCTCTTCTGTAGCAATTTACACCATAATAGATGCAATTAAAAATATTTTTTCCCTTGAATCTATTCTGTGACAAAGCCTGACATGTACCCAAAGGTGTCACTTTGAACTACTGAAACAATGTGAAACAACATGAAACCATATGGAACAGTGAGCCTGCGAACCCTAAACGCGAGCCTGCGAGCCTACCTATACGGATAAACAAACTTCTCCTTGATTATCTCATATATAACGTCGGAAGGAATGGCAATACCGACCTCCGTGGTATTCCCAAAGGCAAAATGACGGAAAGCACCGAAGTAAAGAATATTATCCAGCCCGGTCATGCGGTTGTATACGGCCATGATGCGGACGAGGTTGACGTTGTATTCATTTCTCAAGATGTAAAAAAGCCCTTTAAACGCGCCTTTATCCAGCAAGGCTGTTTGCGATTCGGTGAGGGTCCCTTCCGGGACTTGTTCATCCGGGTTTA
>QQUB01000951.1 GCA_008501835.1 Bacteroidota bacterium | reverse complement strand
GAAACTTCCAATGAAAAGAAGGACCAATAAACCGTTAATAAAAAATTTTGGATGCATCTTATTAAAATCAGTCAATTCGTTCCTAAACAGTTTTGACGTTAAACTATCTAGGAAACGAATATGCGAAATGGGAATTTTTTTTTGACTGAACTTTAACAAAGATTACTCATTCCTAAGCTAGACTTTAGCCATTTTCACTCAAAATCATTATTATCATTTTCGTACTCGCCGAATTCATTCGGCTCGTCGCACCGAATGAATTCGGTGACTACGGTTTATTTTTAATTGTCGATAAGCAAGGTACAATTTTCCATTTGCAGTAAATTGATGGGAATTTAATCATGCTCTTAATCACCGATCGAACAACAACCTTTTTCCAGAGGCACCTTCAATGAGCTCTCCGTCATCAAAAGCCAGACGTCCACTGACGATAACCTGCTCTACCCTGCCCTGGATCTCCATACCTTCAAGAGGTGACCATCCGCATTTATAATGAATTCCTGAATTTTCAACTATCTGGGTCTGTTCTGGATCAAATACTACCACATCTGCCCAATAGCCTTCATCGAGATAACCTCTCTTATCAACCTGAAAGCAAATAGCTGGTGCATGACACATTTTTTCAACGATCCTTTCAAGAGAGATCATTCCTTTTTTATAGAATCCCAACATAATGTTGAGAGTATGCTGTACCAGTGGCAATCCACTTGGTGCAGAAAAGTAATTCCCTTGCTTTTCCTCCCATGTATGGGGAGCATGATCTGTGGCAATTATATCCAATCTGTTATCCAGCAAAGCAGGGAATAATGCTTCCTGATGTTCTTTGCTTTTGATCGCAGGGTTACACTTAATCTTTGTACCCAGCTCTTCGTATTGATCGCTGTTGAAATAGAGGTGATGCACACAAACCTCAGAGGTGATCCGCTTTTGTTCCAGAGGAATTTTGTTGGTAAAAAGGTCTAATTCGTCTTTGGTGGAAATATGCAAAATGTGAAGTCGCGCATCATGCTTTTTCGCAAGATCAACCGCCAGGGAAGAAGACAAAAGGCAAGCTTCAGCATTCCTGATTTCAGGGTGGCATTTGATGGGTACCTCTTCCCCATATCGTTCCCTGTAAATCTCCATATTATTGCGAATAGTGGCCTCATCTTCACAATGTGTAGCAATCAGCATATTGGTCCTCTGGAAAAGTCCTTCAAGGGTCAGGGGGTCATCTACGAGCATATTTCCGGTGCTCGATCCCATGAAGGCTTTGATGCCACAGACTGTCTTTGGGTCTGTCTTAAGCACTTCTTCCAGGTTATCATTAGCCGCCCCCATGAAAAAGGAATAATTGGCCAGGGAGGTTTTTGCTGCTATATCATATTTATCCTGCAATAATTCCTGGGTAATGGCAGAAGGCTTTGTGTTGGGCATTTCCATAAAGGAAGTGACTCCACCTGCTACAGCGGCCCTGGATTCTGTATAAATATTTGCCTTATGGGTCAGTCCTGGTTCACGAAAATGGACTTGATCATCTATGATTCCGGGCATAACATATTTCCCCGAGGCGTCAATTTCGACTTCGGCACTCACGTCTAAAGCTTTTCCAATATTTTTAATCTTGCCATCCTCAATATAAATGTCGCCCTCGGTAATAGTTCCCCTGTTGATTATCTGCGCATTACGAATGATGATACTCTGCATTATGTTGGTTGTTTATTTTAATTTGAATTGAATTAAAGGACGTTGACCTCCCGCTGCAATTTTATTCCAAAGGTTTCAAAAACATCGGCAGCTATATCTTCAGACAGCTCTTTGATCTTTTCTCCTTTTCCACCACCGTAGTTCACCAGAATCAAAGCTTGTTTGTCATAGCAGCCTATTGGACCTCTTCTTTTACCTTTCCATCCACATTGTTCAATAAGCCAACCTGCCGGAACTTTAATCAAACCTTCCCTGCCTGGATAATTTGGAACATCGGGATGGATGGCTTTTATCTTATTAAAGTGATTTTGGGAGATTTCAGGGTTTTTAAAAAAACTTCCTGCATTGCCTATCTCTGACGGATCAGGTAATTTTGATCTGCGAATGTCGATAACTGCCTGGTGAATATCTTTAATACCCGGGTGAGCTACAGCTTTTTTATTAAGGACCGATTTAATGGCGCCGTAATTATCGTTAATAATATGATCTTCGGAAGTCAATAAAAAGGAAACTTCAACAATGCAATATCTGCCTTTCAATTCCTGCTTGAATATGCTGCTTCTATAACCGAAGTTACAATCCTCTCGGGAAAAAATTTTGGTTTCCCCAGAATCGAGATCAACGGCTTTAAGGCTGTAGAATACATCTTTAAGTTCCACTCCGTAGGCCCCTATATTTTGAATTGGAGCTGCCCCAACAGTTCCGGGGATCAGGGATAGATTTTCGAGCCCGCCAAAATTATGTTCCAGGCACCAGACAACAAATTCATGCCAGTTTTCACCTGCGCCGGCAGTAACAAGAACTTTCCCCAATCCCGCAGAGTTAAAGGATTTCCCTTTTATACTATTTTTGACTACCAAAAACGGAACATCACGGGTCAAAAGTAAGTTACTCCCTCCTCCGAGAATAAAAAAGGGTAACGCCAAATTGCCCTGTTTCACGATTTGGACAAGGTCCTCTATTTCAGTAATTTCCACAAAGAGATTTGCCTTCACATCAATGCCAAAAGTATTATAAGGAAGAAGAGAAATATCTTTGGAAAGCATATCGCCTGATTTAATGCTGGCAAAGATATAACATGGAAAAATAGAAGTGAAACAAAGCCACAAAAAAAGGCTACACCGGAGAGATGCAGCCACAAAATTTGGATTAGTATGAATTAAAGTCATACGTGCTCAAAAGACTGATCAAAAAGATAAAAGTTGCACTTGGCCCAAAACTTTAACATTTGGCAAAAAAAAAGCCGTGCATCCCGCACGGCTACAAAATTTGGACTAGTATGAAAAAACTCTCTTCTTACAGAGAAATCTTATAACTCTCCTTTTCAAATGGCTTTGGTATATCTGCTTTATATAATCTAAAGACGATTAATAAATACAAAGGTTGCCCAAACCCGAAAAAAGCACAATTTTTTTCGACAAAGTGAGAATTATGATAGTTAAAGGAAGGTATCTAGATAAGCTTTATTCATTGATACGTGGAACCGGGAACAATGTTTCATTGTTCCTATTTCGGTACATTGCCAATGTGGGTAAACAAATAATTCTGATGACTTTGTCAAAGCCACTATTCAGAATGGTTTTTGAAAAAATAAAATAGTTTTGAATAGCACTTTTGCAAAAAAGTCGTATTTTTGCCGCCCGGGTAAATGACCCGGAAATTTTTGAAAATTATTAAATAATGAGGGTATAGCTCAGTTGGTTTAGAGCGCTTGCTTGACAGGCAAGAGGTCCGCAGTTCGAGTCTGCGTATCCTCACCATTTTATGGAATTTTCCTGGTCATACAGATCATGGTTTATTACATTCCAGAGTTTATCGGCAATTCATTAGTTCTTAAGTATGTTTGATTTCGAAAAATTAGATCTCTATCAACATTTAAAGCGACTTTCTGTCGATATCCTCAAATTCCTTGCCACCGATAAGTCTATTGATGAGGATCAAAAGCAGCAATTTAAAGATGCTGTTTTAAAATCACTTTTCCTTTTGGCGGAGAGCACTGCTAAAATGAAAGTTCCCAAAAAGAAAGACCTCTTAGTAGCTTCCCGGAGTGCAATTTTTGAAAGTGTGGCGATATTACAAGTGATCGACGGATCCTGCAATGTACCGCCCCATACGTATGAAGATTTCTACGACAGGCTGACTACGTCTTCCAAGATGCTGTTGGCTATGTATCGTAGTTATGACAGATAAAGGCTGAGGCAATTGAAACAACATCAAACAGCGTCAGCATCAAACAACCAAACTCGTTAGAGTTGGTGTTCAAACGGGCGTAGCCCACAACAATATATCGGGATATAGCTCAGTTCGGTTAGAGTGCGCGTCTGGGGGGCGCGAGGTCGCTGGTTCAAATCCAGTTATCCCGACATCAAAAAAAGCTTAATTAATTGTAAAACAATTAGTTAGGCTTTTATTTTTTCTACAAGTGGTTAGGCAAGTAATTTATGAATCGTTTAGTCATTTATTTTTTTATTTTGGACAACATTGAAGGGTCGTATTCCTGAGGTTTCCTGTTGTGATTGGCAACAATTTCATCAACGGTTATTTTATCTCCAGATAACAATAAGACATCAAGCATATTCAAATCACAACTTTCAAACCTAAATTCTGCAGGCAAATTCTTAAGAGTATCTGCTCTTACTAAAACCCAATTATAAACCTCGCTTTCGCCTAATATCTTTTTCGCCAGATAGGTAGCAGCTTCTCCAGTTGTTTGATGATTCGAAACTGTAACCAGATATTCCTTAGATGTTTTTCTCAACCTTAAAATGAACTGTAAATAATCATTCTCAAGCGATCCTGTGTGATAATAAGGGACAACAACTTCCTGGCGAGTATTATCTTCATCTTTATTTTTTTCTAACTGATCAATGATCTTTAATAACAGCAGGTTCTTTTTCGCCATTTCAGAATTTCGAACCTCGGTAGTGATGAATGACCCAAGATGATGCCTATCAATCATCTTTAATTGTGATTCGATAAGAAGAATATTATTCATCAAAACATGATTACTGATAATCATATCTTTTAAATGATCAATAGCCTCAAGGCTTTTATCATCAGCTACAAGTTCTTTGATCTTTTTATAATCCATTTTATTTCCTTTTTATACTTCCCTCCGGGTAATCAGTTGACGAACCTGAAACCATTGGTGAGAAACTAGCTAAAATAAAAACCAAATCTAGAATAGTTACAGCACTTTAATATTTTAGGCAATACGAATAGAAAGCTGAAATGAACTCTAAGGAGTGACGGGTCCTAGGCATGTATTTTGGCTTTTTTTGTAATTAATTTTCTCTACATGAGGAGGTGATACTTTGGTTATTTCTGTGTTACAGTCTTCTTAAGCACCCGTTCAAATATAACTATTTGTCCTGAAAAAAACCAATTTTTCAAAATTCCCCCCTCCTGCTTTCTTGAGAAACAATAGTTATTCCCAAGCTTCCAGAATAACAATTCTCAAAATACCTGATAAGGAAGTATTATCCACAGAACAGGTATTTATACCCTTTTCTCAAATATCTAAAACATTCAATTTTACGGTGTTGAACATTACTAATTGGCCAAATTGACACCTAAACCTGAATACCCTCTCCTTTCTTTCCTCTTACCGGAGGCAAAAAAGCCGGGCCTATTTTATAAACAGGCTAGTCG
>QQUB01000781.1 GCA_008501835.1 Bacteroidota bacterium | reverse complement strand
ATTATGAGTCTAATTGTGCCGTTCACATGGAACTGAAGTAATTTTGCCTTATTACACGGCACTAGCGTGCCATGCAATTATATGCCATGCCTCTGGCATTGAATTTTACTATTTTGATGGGATAATTTATCTGTACAGGTAGAATAAATTCGGCGAGTACGGTGGAGAAAAGATAATCTACTTCTGAATTCAATAATCGGTAATCGATATTCATTATTCTGTTACTTTTTTATTGAATTTCGAACACCGATTAACGAATTTTGAATGAAGATTTTCATAGAAAACAAATTTACCGCCTTTACAATTAAGGTTCTCCAGCTACACGGACTGCAAGTCCTGTATGCATATTTCAGTCAAAGTAATAAGCCTTAACTAGCGGCTTGTACTAATCCTCAAAAGGATTTTTAAAAGCAGGATTGTTGATAAAAGAAGTATCCGTCAGCGTTTTCAAAAAAGCCAGCAGACTTGCCTTTTCCTGGTCCGTCAATTGGATGCCTCCCTGGGCGATCTGTTTCATGAGCGGATCAATAGTTTCGGAATACACGAGCCCTTCACTGTAATGATCGATAACTTCCTCAAGGGTTTCAAAACGGCCGTCGTGCATATAAGGTGCGGTAAGTTCAATATTTCTTAAACCCGGCGTTTTGAACAGTCCTCTGTCCAGAGGATCTCCTGTTACCTCTTCAAGTCCAATATCCGGGAATACGGAATCCAGGCCGTTATTATGAAAAAGATTATCGGTAAAAAGAATGCCCCCATGACAATGAAAACAATCTCCTCTTTCGGTATTAAATATTTCAAAACCTTCCAGTTCCGCATCCGTAAAAAATCCTTCATTGCGTTCTACAATCAAATCGTAACGCGAATCGCCTGAAATCATGGTTCGTTCAAATTGGGCGATAGCCTTCACCACCTGTTCTTTGGTAATCTGATCTTCTCCAAAAGCTGCCCAAAACAGATCAGGGTAGTCATCATGATTGGAAAGTTTATTGACCACATTGGGCCAGGTATCCATCATTTCGATAGGATTAATTACGGGTTCCAACGCCTGGGCCTCCAAACCTTGGGAACGACCATCCCAAAACAGATCTGGCATCCATCCGATATTGACAATATGCATGGCCTGCCTTGTACCTACCGAACCATCGATGCCGACACTGAATTGCCGTTCATCGGTAAAAGAATACTCCATTTTATGACAACCTGCACAAGACAAGGTACTGTCCGCAGAAAGAATAGGATCATAAAACAACATGCGTCCCAATGAAACACCCTCTTCAGTCATTGGATTATCTTCGGGGATTTCCATGATCGGTAAATAAGAAGGATAATCCAAAGAATATGGCGTTGGATCATAATCCGGACGATCAATAATCATCGGATCATCATCTTCGCATGAAGAAGCCACGAAAAGGACTGTTATGAAAAGAAGCGCTAAGAATCTCATCAGTTGCTGGTTACAAGTTACTGGTTGCTGGTTGCTGGTTGCTGGTTGCTGGTTAAAAAATAAGAAATGCTATTTTTTGAAAATAGCATTTCTTATTTCTGCTCACTGGTACTACTCTCTGGTACTGCCCACTGGTACTAATCTACTCCTGAACTACCTTTTCAACAGACCAAACATCCACTCCGTTAGCTTTTAACACTTCCTGGGCAGTTTGGTTCATCATGATCGCCTGGCCGAATTCTGCAAAATCATAGACGTTTGGATTCTGAAGCCATTCCATCATATCCATTACCATATCCACTTCCCAGGTATTTTTGTCGATGGTAATATCCGAAGGCAAATCAACTGTTATTTCTACAAAATTCTGGTTACCCTGGGTGGCACCTGTATGGAGATTGTAATTCAGAATTACTCCGGTGCTCAGGCTATCGTAAGTGCCTTCAAACTTCATATAATGATATCCCTGGTCGCCTGGAATAGGCCATTCCATATTGATGTTTGTCAGTGTATTTTCCAAACCTCCATCAACATTGGTATCTTCATCAAGTCCATAGACAAACGAGAGCTTATCATAAGTTCCGGAGGGAATTCTGTCAATGTAAAATGATTTTGTTTCATCAATCCCTTCTTCACAGTAATGTATAACCTCTGTGTCAAAAGTAGTTCCGTTGGTGTTGTGCAAACTAAAATTGGAAAGGTAATATTTAAGTCGTTTTACATCAAAAGGATGGCCGGCAGGAGACATATAAATCATATTGTTCAATTCCATTGTCTGACCATCCACTTTATGGGTAATATTGAAATTGATTGTTCCGGGTTCAGGATCTTCTTTACAGGCAGTAATCAATAAAATTGCCAAAACTGATAGACCTAATAATTTTTTCATTTTCATTTATTTGTTTGTTTTTATCCTAATCACACCAAATTATTCCTTTATACTCAATTACACCGTACAAAGGTCATGTTCTACAACATAATACGCATGCTTAAAGGATTTCTTTCACCAGGCCAAAGGTATCAATTATCAACGCTTACATCAATCACAGAAAACGATTCTGACAATTTGCTTACAATATTTGTAAAAAACTGATCATCTGATATAGTCCTTACATCAGAGGTTTCAAACCAGGAAGGGGCATCTACCTGAATAGTTATTTCAAGGTCAAAGCCTTCAGGTAAAGTTATACTCTCGGGAAACTCAAGTTCCATTTCCACAGGACCGTACCAAAGCAGAATTTCCATAACCCGGGGGATTGTATCAATAGCTGTTGTATCCGTATAAATCTCATGGTTCGCCATCAGATAATGGCCATTTTGAAAATCGAACATACTACTATCCTGATTAACTGCCAGCACGTGATTATCGGGAAGTGTTGAAGGGTCAACCCCTTCAAGTTCATTGTCAAGTCCAATAAAAAACCGGACTTTATTATAAGTTTTGATGGTTGAAAAAGAACCGGCCGTCAAAGAGGTGCTGAGATTTCCATTAACCAATAAAAAATCATCCGTGAAAGTGACAACACTGCCTCCTATTTTGGAAATATCAATGGTTTCGTTTATCCTGGCTTCCGATCCATCGCTATCGACAACCCGGATATTGGAGATATAATACCTTAAGGCATTGATCCGGAAAGGGTTGGATACACCATCATAATATACAGAATCGGCAAATCCAATGGAATAAACAGTATCTGGTTCTACCTGTCTGTGCAGGAACTTTAATTTGAGGTCGGGATATTCACAGCAATCCTCACACGAAATATCCGCCTCCAGATCAAAATTGGTGGCACGAATATCAAGGCAGCCTTCCTGTTTCTCATAACACCCGGTCAGACCAACCAACACAATTACCTGGAAAAAAAACTTAACAATGAATTTTTTGAAATTTTGAGCGCTGTAATTCCTCATCAAACCCGGTTTTCAATGAAAGCTATGATTAGCATTACCTGTTATTGTTGGTCTTTTGTTTTTTTTCGTAATCCTTCACCAGTTTTTTGACGATCTGTTTCATCTGGGAAGAAAATTCTTTGGCCATGATCCAGCCATAATATTGTCTGTCTTTGACAAGTGTCTCTGCAACGGGTTTCCCGACGTACTTCCCGAAATTAAAAACGGGCACACCGTTGTGGTCCATTTTCAATTTTTGGGTTGCGTCCAAAAAGCGCATATCATTGGTAAAATCATGCAGGCTCTGAATATCCGGTCTCACCGGAATTTTGGATACATTCCCATCATCATCAACGAAATCAACTCCTTTGTATTTTTCCAACTGACCTTTAAATACGTCAATGGTCGCCTGTACGTCCGCAAGGGCATCATGAGCATTTTCCATTTGCTGCCCAGTATAAAATTTCAAGGCTGCACGTAATGTCCGGGGTTCCATTTTGTAAAAAATACGCTGTACATCGATGGTGCGCCGGTTGAGTAAATCAAATTCAATCCCTACCCTTGAAAACTCTTCCATGAGCAAAGGAACATCAAACCGATTGGAATTGTATCCAGCAAGATCTGCATCTCCGATAAAATCCCGGATCTTTTGGCCTACTTGCTGAAAGGTTGGTTTGTTTGAAAGATCCTTTGGCGTGATACCGTGTACACTCATGGCTTCTTCACTAATAGGAATCCCGGGATTGATCAGCATGGTCATTTCTTCGGGCTCTCCTCCTTTGGCTTTGAATTTAATAATGGCGATCTGAATGATCCTGTCCCGCACCACATTCAAACCTGTTGATTCGAGGTCAAAAAAACAAAGATCACGCTTGAGATTGATATCCATTTACCGGTTTTTTTAATTTGCTCGCAAGATAAACCAATATTTTTTAATTGCTTAGTTTTTGAATTTAAGCATGGAAAATTTCACGGAACAAGTTATCTTGCGGCGAATTTTGAAAAGTGGAAATTCTAGGTGTTTTTTTTAGCAAATATTCTTCAAACTAACGGTGGTTTAATTTGTTAAGAATGCGAATTTTGACTATACTGTCAGTAACCAATATAAAATCAAAAGTCCTATGAAAAAAGTGACTCCTTTTCGCCCTTTTGAATCACGTCACCTGGGCATAAACGACAAGGACCTGCAGGAAATGTTACAGGAAATTGGCGTTGAAACACTGGATCAGCTTATATACGAAACCATACCTGATGATATCCGAGTTGATGAGGACCTCCAGCTACCTGAAGCACTTGCTGAAAACGAGTATCTGGAATCAGTAAGAACAATCGCTGCAAAGAATAAATTATACAAAAGTTATATCGGTCTCGGATATTACGGAACCATCACACCTACGGTGATTCTTAGAAATATTTTCCAAAACCCGGGATGGTATACACAATATACACCTTATCAGGCAGAAATTTCACAGGGAAGACTTGAGGCCCTGCTCAACTTCCAGACAGTGGTTGCTGACCTTACCGGTTTACCGTTAGCCAATGCTTCTTTACTGGACGAAGGCACAGCTGCAGCAGAGGCTATGGCTATGTTCTACAATGCAAAAAACAAAAGGAAAAAAGGGGAACACATCAATGAATTTCTCGTTTCCAATAAGGTTTTTCCTCAAACGATTGAAGTACTTAAGACCAGAGCTAAAGCACATGACATCCAGATTACCATTGGAGACTGGACCGAGTTGAAAGTCACAGATAAAACCTTTGGTGTATTGTTGCAATACCCAGCCATGGACGGTGGTGTTGAGGACTATAGCGATTTCGTTGCAAACGTTAAGGAAGCCGGAGCACATGTAGTTGTAGCAGCAGACCTCCTAAGTCTGACTTTGCTCAAACCTCCCGGGGAATGGGGTGCTGATGTCGTGGTTGGTAATACACAGCGATTTGGAGTTCCTATGGGATATGATGGTCCACATGCTGCTTATTTCGCAACTATTGAAGACTTCAAA
>QQUB01000038.1 GCA_008501835.1 Bacteroidota bacterium | reverse complement strand
AGGATTCCCTTATGGATTGCGTCAAGAGGCAGACGCCCCGGCCCATGGCAGCGTTCGCATTCAATACCCGACGGCATTTGAGGGAATTTATTGAGACTTCCCTGTGCATGTTCCGGAAAATGGTTGTGGCAGGTTATACATTCCGAATCCAGCAGCCTGTCGAAACGTAAATTACCTTCTTCCCGGAAACTGGGGGCCATATCCCATTTGCCTTCCTGAGTGTAATAGGTGACGGGCGCCTGAAAAAGGTAATTATTAAAACTGACGATATGAGAATTCGTATGATGTCCGGAACCTACGATGTAACTGATCCGCTCAACTCTGTTGTGGATGGTATCGCCGTGCTCATTTAAACGAAATTCCCTTACATACATCAGACTGTCCTTGACGAAAGGGAAATAATAAAAATCGGAATTAGGTTCATAAATGGCTTTTTCTACGTTGAAATCGGCATCACTGAACCGTTGATGTGCCGGGGCGAAAGATTGGCCCATCCCGGTGTATTGATAGGTTTTATGAACTTCCGAATGGCAGGTGAGGCAGGATTGGAGGCCGACGTAATGTGCTTTGGGGGAGAGGTTTTGGAAAACCTGTTTAGGCTCTGTCTCGTCAGAGCAGGAACTTACAAAAAGAAAAAGCAGAATAAAACCAATCAGAGATTTTCCAGCGTGCATTTGCTATGGTTTTGAGCCACGAATACACGAATATATATAAAAAATTAGGCTATAACATAAAATAAGAATGGACCTGAATGCCTTTGTCAATTTGTTTCAGGTCTCTAAGAATTTTTTCCCGGTATTTTTTGTCAACTTGGTTATTGTTAATAATGGCTCTGCTGATTTGATTCTTTGTATAAGAAAAAGTACTTGGGAGGTTAACCTTCCATTTGTCTTCTTCTTTATTAAATTCAATGTAAAACATGATTTCTTTAGGTGGCGATAGTATGTTTGATGTCAGGTGAATTTGGGCATGCACTTTATTTTTCATCTTGATATTCGAAATTTTACTTTGGGAGATTTTTTCATCAATTGACCAAAGGCCAACATCTAGTATTTTCAGGAAAAAGCCAAAATCTCGAATTATGTCTTCTTTGCTTTCTAATTTGTTACTCCGATTTGATTGATGATAAACATAATGGGCGTATAGAACCATTTGATAATCAATAGTTTTTTGAGTGGATTGATTGATGAAATCAAACATTTGTTTTTCATTATCCGTATTGGTTATGGAATAAATCTCATAAATGTAATTTTTAGATGCAGTATCCAGTAAAACCAAGGACGAGTCTATTGAGGTGGTTGTTATGAATCGTTTAAAAACCTTTTCGATTTCAGAAGAAACCTCCTCATCACTATAGTTGAATTTTAGATTTTCTGAATCAGTTATCCTCAAAATCTGGTGAAGTGATATTGGGTGGTTTCCTGCCAGACCTTTCAGCATGATTGGTCTGTTTTTTCCTTTTCCATTGTTCCGGCTTACTGCACTTTTGAGTTGATCAGAAGGGACGAACTGCCGCGTGAATTTTTTACTGCCTAGGATGAAATCAGGAACAATTTCTTGAGGAGAAATTTCATAAACTCTTTTGTTATTGATTACATATTTTAAGAAAACTCCTTCAGCTGTGATACTGTCCACCTTGGTCCCAAAGAAATGGTTCTTGCTACCCTCGAAGACATAATAATCGTCTAAAGAAGGATTATTTATTTTATCCATAATTGTTGCCTGCGTGACTTGTTCAGTTGCCTGAAACTGCTTTTTCTTTTTCCAGGATTTATTACAGCTATCAATCTTGAATAGAAAAAATGCTCCTATAATCAGAAAAATACCTAAAAAGGAATACCAGGGGGTAGTAGATCTACCGTAAAGCTGGTCAAAAACAGGTTGCAGATCATGCGGGACTTTGGCATATTTTTGATCTTGTCTCAAAATCCATTCTTTGGCATATGGAAAAATGGGAATCCAGAATAGATGAAAAACTCTCAGGCCAAGTTGTAACTCTGTCCCACCGTCCAGATCGAATTGAGGAGGAGCGAGGTCCTGAGGTATATTTTTTAACACGAAGGTATATTTTCCGAAAACAATCATGAAGTTTGTTTTTTATAGTGAAAAGTCCAGGACGTGGTAATCTCTAGTGAGGTTTCAAGTTCCCCTCTGCCTGTATTTGATGAATTTATTCAAAAATCAGTTTTTCGACCAACAGCCGCCCTTCAACCTCTACATTCAGGAAATACATACCTGCAGGTAGATGCGAAACATCAATAGTAGTTTGCCGTGTTTCCAAAATCTTCTGCCCAAGGTGGTTTGTCAGCCAAACCTTATCAATTTTTCCATTCTCACAGGTAATAAAAATCTCCTGTGAAGCGGGATTAGGGAAAATGTTGACCCCAAATGTTTCCAGCTTTTCCAAACTTGAAGGTATCATTTCCACCATCGTATTCCGGGTAGTATTGGTGACAATCGGTGGATTGAAATCAAAGATGATATGTGCCGTATTTTTAATTTCAGTATAGTCTTCCAGGCCCTCGTTCGGGCTGATTTCATAGGTCACAAATCCATGACTGGCCGGCTCGTTGGAAGTACTGTCCGGAAGCCAGATGTTGTTGAAGAAAAATTCAACATGATACCCGTCCAAGGAAGTCTGAACCGGAAAACTGCTGTTGAGGACTCTGAATGTAGTTAAATCCAGATTGGTATCCAGAGTGTCTAGAATTCGAATGTCTATAGCTTCCGCATTTCCCGTATTTTGAAAACGGATGGTGTAGGTAAGTTTTTCATCATGCAAAGTATAGTTTTCATCATGAACGCCCGGCGGCATGACAAGTTTGTCGTTGGGATCATAGGAGCAAAGTACGATTGGGGAATACAGGTAGTCATTCATCAAAACAGGCATCCCTATAGAATCACGGAACATTTCTGAATAGAAATGGATCGACTCACCAGTGCTGTTTTCGTCTGGCATGGATAGGGTAAGCAGTATGTCCCGGTATTGGAAAGGAAAGAGGGAATCATAATTCCAGATGAGTTGAAAGTTATCGTTGTCAACTTCATCTGGTTCAGGAACAGCTGAAACGAAGGACGAAGTAGGGGCGTAGGTTAGTTTTACCTGTCCGTTTTCCAAAAAAGTGCCCGTGTTTTGGTAGCGGAGGTAGAAATTGACATCGGTATTGCAGCGGGTTTGGTCGGAGGAGAGGTTGATGTCTCCTGTGTGTTGGGAGAAAGTGGGGTAGAGGCCGAAGTTGTTGTTGGAATTTTCTGGGTTGCCTGGTTCGAAAAGGATGGTATAGGAAGAGGAGTCGGTGGTTAATTGCCAGTCGGGATGGGATGAAAGGTTTATGTTGTATGTAACTCCTTCATCGCAAAAATGAACAAACCTTCCGTTAGAATATGTGATAAGAGTTTGGTTTGGAGGTGTGATGTTTAAGGTCATATTTGGTATACCCTCTTCATGTAATTCTCGCTGACCATTTTGATTTAAATCGAAATATACATGTCCTGAAATGGAGTTGAAGGAACAATCAATTTCATATTCAGAATTACAACCGGGGGCATTATTATAGATTTCAATGGAAGCTTCAGGGTTGGAAAGTACTCCGCAAATACTTTCTACCTCACAAATTGCGAGTTGTGGGTTGTTGAAAATCTCGAGATCATTATAGAAATCATTATTCGCATTAATTGTATTTGGATCAATATTAGCAATGGCATTTATACTGTTTAATTGATTGTTGTTTTTGATGTGAATGCGACCTTGGATTTGGTTCAAGTTTTCCAGCCCTGTCAAACTGTACAAATGTGAATTGTTTTCTATCCAAATATATTGGGTGAAATCCAGCTCATTGAGCCCTTGAAAATCAATAAGAGCTGGGTTATCCATAATAATCAGGTTATTGATATCATTCAAATTGTTAAAACCTTCAAAGTTTTCAAGACTTGAGTTGTTTTGAATTTCAAACCCATCGCAACTATTTATATTTTCTAAACCAGTGAAATTTACCAAATTTGGGTGGTCGTGAATCGATATATTATTACCAATTGAATCAAGCTGATTCAAGCCTTGAAGGTTTTGGATCTCGTTTGACCATATGGTAAAATTATTACCAATGAAAACCAGACTGTCCAGACCTGTAAAAGATTCTAAACCAGTACTCGAAATGTTGAGGTTATTTCCAACTGAATTAAGTTTCTCAAAGCCCTGTAATTGGGACATTTCAGGACTTGAGCCTAAGCCCATATTGTTAGAGACATGGATAAGGTTATTAAAAGCATTCAAGGTGCTCAACTGAAGATTATTGTTGATTGAAAGTGAGCCATAAATAGTATCAATTTCATTAAAAGAGGAAATAGTTGTAATGCCATTGTTTCTAATGGTTAAATTACCTCCTAATTCGGATAGGTTTTCAAGGCCACTTAAATCATTTAATTCATAATTGTATTGTATTTCAAGATCTCTGTCAATATAAGTGAGGTTTTCAAGGCCGGAAATTGTTTGAAGCCCATGGTTGGATAATAAATTGAAATCGCCATTTGGAACTGAAGTTAAATTTTCTAACCCATCGAGGTTTGTAATTAAATCACAATTTTCAATGGTGATATCTGTTCCAACTTCAACAAGACTATTAAGACCTCCAATAGTTGCCAAATTTTCATTTGTGGCAACAGTCAAAGTTCCGCCAACGTATTCAAGGTTATCAAGGCCGGATAAACTAATGAGTGCATCATTATCACGAAGGTAACAGTTACCTGAAATTGTATCGATGGCTTCAAACCCCTCTATACTAATTAAAGATAGGTGATGATAAATTTCAAAATCTCCAGAGATTTTTTGCAAATTAGGTATTTCCGTTAGGCTTAGAAGAGAATTATTGTAAGCGATCCTTATTGAATTACCAATACTGGTAATGTTTTCAATACCAGTTAAGGTTACCAACCCGCCGGAACTGGTTATTTCAAAATCATTGCCAATTTCAGTTAAATTTTCCAGGCCCGTTAAATTTGGTAAATTGCTGGCTCCGGAAATTTTAAAATTGCCTTCAACGGATTGTAAATTCTCCAATCCGCTTAGGGATGATAAAAAGGTATTCCAACTTATCCTGAATTCACCAGTTACTGTGGCGAGGTTATTCAATCCGTTTACATTGGCCAATTGATCATTGTCCTCAAGATAAAAGTTACCATTAACAATCTGGATACCTTCAAGACCTGTTAGAGTTTCAAGGTTGTCATTATATATGATTACCAAATTCCCACCGATAAATTGCAAATTAGATAAGCTTGAAATATTTATCAAATTTGGATTGTCTCCAATTTTTAATAACCCTCCAACTGAAGTCAAATTGTTTAGGCCA
>QQUB01000399.1 GCA_008501835.1 Bacteroidota bacterium | reverse complement strand
AGGGTCAGGATAGACTGCGAAGATTAACGATAAGGTTTTAACTCAGGTAGAATTCAGGCATTGCCAACATGGCCTTGAGCACATTGTCGAGGCGGGAAGCAATAGATTCTGCCAATCCTGAATTATCCGGGTTGGCTTCATAATCACTGTATTCGATCGTCCATTCGTAATCAGGCTGACCGGCTAGCAGGGTTTCTTTCAAAACAGCATGCTGACCATCAGTGATGGGTTGCGGGAAGAACATTTTGACGAACTCTTGTATCACGCTGTCCGGATTATACGGATCGTTAAGCAAGGTCATCAGGTGCAGGGAATCAACCTTGATATTCTGTCCGCCATAAGTATAACCATTGCTGGTCATACGGTCTGTGAATGGCATTCTTGCCTGAAGGGTTGTGGCATTGATCCAGATTCTGTAATACCCCGGTTCCTGATAATAAGCTTTCCAGCCTGCTACACTCGGAGGGGCATAATAGATCATTTCCATATTTCCGGTTAGATTGTAAATCAACCGCCAGACATTATACCTGTTGAACAAATTATCCACTGGTGGTATGGCCACCTGAGGAACCTTGAGCGTTGATATCAAAAAATCCATTGGATTTTTGATCAAAGGCCCAATGCTGATGATGTCGAAAAAATGGGCGCTGCTTAACAATGCTCTCAGGACGGGTTCTACCTCATAATCATTATCGATCAGCATTTGAGCCATAGGTTCGATGACATTGACTTCTGCGTTGTCGTCGATGGTGTAATACACAAACCAACGATACAGTTTCCTGCAAATGAATTTGGCGACTTCATTTTGTTGGAAAATGGTGTCGATGAGGAATTCGTATTCATTGGGGCCCATATCCGGGATCTCCGCATTATTGAAATGCTCGGAAAGCGTTTTAGTCGTCGTATCATGACGGTTGGGTACAAATTCTGAAGTCATCATAACCTCAGGGTTTTGAGTTCTGTAGCCACGGTCTCTCCAGCCGGTCAGTACTTTGGCAATAGCCAATACATCATCTTCTGTATAGTTGGTATAATCACCAGGTCCGATCTGGGGTCCCTTACCAATGGTGAACAACTCGAGCAATTCCCTGGCGTAATTCTCATTAGGCGCGTTTTTGGTGTTTTGATTTCCATTGAGGAATCGCAACATGGCGGGATCGATGGTTATATCTTTGATGAGATCGCGGAAATTGCCCAATGCATACGAACGTAACAGATTGATATACCTGTATCTGAATTTTGGATCGTTCACATTGGCCACAGAAAAGTGGTTGTGCCAAAACAGGGTCATCTTCTCTCTGATGGATACGCCTTCCTGTAGCATCAGACCAATGGTCCAGCCATTCAGACTTCGGTATCGATGTTGAAACAGGTTCACCTCCTGAGAATAGGGAGCATCGATCCATGTGGAGCCCACGGGAACATTTGGGTCCTCTTCAAAATAATAATTAACGGGAGGCTCCGGTAGAGGCAGGTTTTCAAAGAGTTTATCAATAGTTGCCTGTAATCCATCTTCGACAGCATCCTGGATAATCGGGTAGGCGGGTCCGTAGGTGGCACGGCGCAATAAGTGAGCTGCTTTTTCAAAGTCCCATTCACCAGTGAATGGTTCAAGACCTGTATTGAGGGTAAAAAAGGGAGTTTTGGCCGAGCGGTCGGTGTTTTTTTCCTTTTTAACCCCGAACAGCGCAGCGAGCGTAGATCTTCTGTCCATAAATGTAGGTTTTTAGATTTTAAGAGTTGTTGCAATAAGTTTTTGACCCTAAGGGATCGGATTGGTTTAATTTTGTATCTAAAATTAGGAAATCCCTTTGGAAAAAGCAGTAAATTTGCGTCCTGTTATCCTATTTGACAATAAAATATCACTCCATGAACAGACTACTTTTTGTATTTATCCTGGCTTTTGCAGCTTTGTTTACTGCCTGTAATACGGACACGGCAAACAATAACGACTCCTCGGAAACCACTTCCACTGAACCACTTGATAATAGTGGTTATGCATCCAAAGCAAATCCTGTTGGAGATGCTCCTTATGCTGAAGTTTTGACTTTCAATTATTGGGTGTTTGAAAAATATTACCATCCTGATAAAGCTCAGAAGGCTCTTGGTAAAGGTCGTTGGTTTAAATTTGAAAAAGACGGTTCTTTTACCAGCGGGCGCTGGCAGGACCAAACGGCTAATGGTAGCTGGAGAACCTATGAGAGAGAAGGCCGGACGTTTATAGCTCTGGATTCCAGTATTGACAGAGAAGATGCTGAGTTTGAAATTCAGGCGATTACTCAAGATAAAGATCAAATGGCCTGGGTAGGAACAGCCTCCTATCCGAATTATGATCAAGTGGCCCTGGTGACGGGTAACCTGATGACGATTCCTACTAAGGCTCAGTATGGGGTAGAGTAGAGTTCTGATTCTGCCTGAGTAGGGCTATTAGATTCTAAATCGAAATTGGATATTCATTATTCTGTGTTCGAAATTCTGGAAGTATTGATAATCTGGACAGAATAACGAATATCGAACACCCAATAATGAATGTCGAATTTATCAATGTTCCCTTTTCGCCATTTTAGCAAAGGCGAAAAGGGAACAATGATAAAAAAACAAATGGCCTGGCGATCGCCAGGCCATTATAGTTTACATTCTAAAATATCAACTCTAAATTAAAAGCGTTTGCTGACTCCCAAATTCAATAATGAGATGCCATAACCTACTTCCCCAAAAACACTGAAGGAAGGGTTGATAGCATATTTGGATCCAACAAAAGCGGACATCATGATTCTGCCTTTGCACGGTTCAAACCGTTTGTGTTTCTTGAGTTTTTCAACATCTCCATGTAATACTTCGATATCGGTATGGGTATAATTTAATCCAAAACCGCCATAGACATCCCACCGTTTGTATTTTGTTGAATGTACTGCAAACCGAGCACCGAGCATGGAAAACTTGGTGTTAAAGGTCATCGGTTGTCCATCACGAAACATATCCGGATTGGACATAGCTTGTGTGTAGCCTCCAAATAAACCGGCACTAAAACGTTCGTTTATTCGGTAGGAAACATTAACCGCAACAGGTGGAACTTCTGATCTGGAAATGTCTTTGACAAAAGTAGGAAGCATTCCGATACTGGCAGATGCTTCGAAATAGGGGTATTTCATTGGTTTAAATGCCTTGGATTTGGACTGGGCTACAGCAAATTGGGTGGCAACCAATAAAAAAACCAGAGAGAGCAGCGTTTGATTTTTCATCGTTCTTGAAGGTTTAAGGTTAAAAATGTACCCCCTCAAAAAACGATCCACCCCTAAACATTACATGTTTAAGGTTAAATTGAATCAGAGAGAGTATGTTTAAATATCAGAGAGTTAAAGTTTTCATTGGTTTGGGTTTTTGTAATTCAGAGCGTGTTTTTATTCTATAAGTCTTTTTAAGACCTTTTGGTTTCTTCCTAAAGTTATTATTAATGACGTAATTGGTCAAATGGGGCGTTGGTATAACCTAAAATTTTAACTTAATCTTCACGTTTTTATTTGGTTTTAAATATTTCTTTAACATTAATTCGAAAATAATCCAATTGGTTCCGTTTTGCCAGCCATACCTGAATAAAAGTCAGGTTTCTGAAATTAAAGTTAGGGCCTTACCATTTTGCGTGGTTAATAAGAATGACACCGATAATTTGAACTTCCCCTATGGCTAAGTGTTTCATTACTTATGGGATAATTTCCTGTATTCTAGTTAATTAATTGAATATCAGCAAGTTGTGGCTTTTTGGAGCTGATTTTCTTTTTTTTGGAATGTCATCAAACTGACACAGAATTTTTGAAAAAAAGCAAAACGTTTTTTTAATCACTTTCAAATCAGTTACTTTGCAAAAATTTTTATAAATGGCCGATCACATCACCTCAATTTTGAACCATGCTTTCAATCTCAGCAATGCGCGGAGCTTTGAAAAAGGTAAGGCCATGTTTGATAAAAAAGCCCTGGATCTGGTCTATTTGAGTATTCCGGGGGAGACGGCCAGTTATGCAGTTCAGGGCACCCGCCTGTATCATGTTGACATTTATCGATTTGTAAGCGGAGGCATTCATACGAGTTGTAATTGCCCGTTTGATTGGGGTGGTTTGTGTAAACATGAAGTAGCTTCCTTGTTGCATTTGGCCCAATATCTTAAGGAAGACCAGGGTAAGGCTGAATTCATTGGTCGACCCGGGCAGGGGTTTGCTAAAAAAAGAAGCGCGGCTGAACCATATCTTTTATCCGATTATCTTCCATTTGATAAAGCTAACTTGAGGCTGCATATCGCTCCAATGGAAATGCAGGTAGTCAGGAATATCAGGTCCGTTGAATTCAACGGTTTCCGGGAGGGTAGTTTGAGATACAAAGTTGATATATGGAATCCGCAGGCTTCCATATATAACAGGGAACAAAAGTTCGAGGTTTTACTATCTGAAAAGGACCGTGCACTAAATGTTTCCTGCGATTGTGAGAAAAAGGTCGAACAGCTTTGCGGGCATGGGTATGCAGCCTTGCAGTTTATTCAGGAATATTGTGAACCGGACTTCCTGAAAGTACTTTCGCCGGGAGCCCTGGAAAAGATAAAGAAACAGTCCAGCAAAAAAAGAGGCATTCCCTTTGAGGTTTTTGATGATTATTTTGAAATCACCGTTACAGCCAAGGGCATAAAAGTAAAACCTGTAAAACAAGGCGAAGGATTTCTGTTGACTGATCAAATCAAGTCATTTGATTTGGAAAAAGAGACCGGAGCCAATAAGTGGCAAAAGAAGAAAATGAGTTTGCCGGTTCATGTGTCGGAAGAAGAAACGGAATCCTACCTGCTCGGCTTTTACATTGCGTTTTATGATTTTATGTACAACCCCAAGGTCCCGACCATAATGATTCGGCCATTTATGGCGAGGAAGGGCAAAATATCCACTCTGAAAAATTACGCTGAATTTGATCCAAACAAAAATGTAAAGATTACGGATAGTCAGGCACTGATCCTCCATAAAATCGAAGAATTGGAAGATCTCACCGATGCCAGTTTTGAAGATGTGGAACAAAGGAAGCTCATCTATCTGAAGGTCAGCGAACTTTTTGAATTGCTGGAAAATGAGCCATTTACTTTTGTCCAATACAAATCCACGGGACGGTCTAAAATATCAAAAAGTGATTTTCGGGAAGTCACTTTTTCCAGTGAAAAAGCGGAAATACTTTTTGAGTTGAGGGAAGATCCTTATTTTTATAGTCTAAACACACAGCTCGATATTGGCGGGAAGGTCATTGATCTGTCCGTTTCTTCGGACAAGGTGAAGCTGATGCCTTATTTCGTAGTCGAATATGGCAGCAAACTGTTTTTATAT
>QQUB01000374.1 GCA_008501835.1 Bacteroidota bacterium | reverse complement strand
ATCAGTTTTTCGCCCCCCAGACAACACCCCTGGCCAACCCTTCCAAGGTCATTGTTCCCCGCAAAAAAGCAGGAGACAAGGATATTGATGAAAGCCAGTTCCTGTTACCACTATCTTTGGATCAAACCCAACCGATCCTGCTTTCCATGTTGGTAGATCCTCGTGCAAAGGTTCATGCCAATTGTGGTGTTCTTCCCATAAAGGACATTCACATTCCGCCGGATCAATATAAAAAAGCGCTACAAAACATTCAGATCGCCTTCCTTTCCACACCGGTTTTAACCCCGCAAAGCGGGATCCATATATCCCTGCCGAAAGAACCTGGCTTCAATTGGTCGTGGATAGAGATCGACGGACAGAAATGGACGGAAACCAGCACTACAGGAATTCTGCGAAAGCATCAGCTTGAAAAACATTTCGAGGCACAGACCAATACCATCTGGGTAATGCTATCGCAACAAGGCTGGATCGAAATAACTGATCTGGATAAGGCTAGTGTAGTTCCGAAAGATCAAAGAGCGTCTGCCAAGTTACCCGATTCATTTAAAGGACTGGAAAACCAGATAGAATTACTGCTGGAAAGCACAAAAATCAACGCTTTTGATACAACTGCCAGGTTCTCAGGAAATCAGGAAATAAAAGAAGGATGGTTGAAACTTAGTCCTGGCAGTTTTGATACTTCTTCCTAATTCATTTAAAGAAAAAAACAAAGATATGAGCGATACGAATCAACAAATCCCGATGGTCTATTTTGGTCTGCATGCAGCCTTCATTGGCTCCAGCACGGTACTAAATAATGGTCAGACCCCTAACACATTACATATCGGTTTGACGAACAATAATCTCTTCCCTTCCGCTGATTCCAAGGATGTGGACATCGTACTCAATACTGATACGTTGCTGAACATATGGTTTGTAATTGATGACAAACAAGCCGGTTCAAATCAAGCGGACAGAAATTGGGGATTAACCACCTATGATCATTTTGCTGAGATAGATCACCACATAATTCTTCCTGACGGCACCGATGATACGGTCAACTGGAATATTAATGAGCATAAACCTCCTGCTGGCAACACGCTTCTAAAAAGCCTGGATGGGTGGCAAATTAGCAGAAAAGAAGGACAAGCTCCGGTTACCCTCAAACCGGGAGAGTGCCTCCGTTTTCAGTTAAGTAAAATAAAAACCGACCTGCCGGATGGTCCGTCTATTGCCTATTATCAGTTCCAAATGGCTTCACTTCCAAAGGCAAATACGCCAAGTTCAACCTTTGGACCGGTCCTTAAAACACCCTCTGTTATTCGCGGAGAAAAAGTAGGGATAGGCACCAATGACCCAGGTGTATCAATGGATGTCATTGGGGGCATTCGCGCCAGAGGGGGTGCACCGGGCGCATATGGAGCAAACAATAATGGTTACTTTTTCAATGCACCAGGGGACAATGACTCCGGAATGTCCAGCTCAAAAGATGGTCAGGTGGAATTTTATGTAAATTCAAGGGAAGCCATGCGAATTGTGGACAGTACCGGTACAAAGATCGGGATAGCAGTACTTGATCCACAGGCACCGATTCATATTGGAAACCCGACAAAGTCAAACCAGATTTCATTACGTCTGGACGGTTATACATCTGCGGAATTTGGAGGAGGCATAAAAAAAGGTATCCATAATGGAGAAATAGGCTATCAAAAGTATTCACAGGGGTTGGATATCGTTGGAGCAGGGGATACGGCAAATGACCGTCAAATTACCCTTTGGGCCAATGGAGGGCAGGTTTCATTACAAGGCAAATTGGTGGTTGAGGGAGATCAGGAAATTAAGGGTCAGACAAGTCTTCACGACGGGAATGGAAACGCAGTCATTTATTATGATCCAAACCATAATGGAAGCAAAGCATTTTTCCTTCGTTCAGGTTCCAATAGTAATTACAAAGAAATACTCAATGTAGGTGAAAATTATTTGAGGTTAGCCAATGGCGCCCATCCTATTATTTACAAATCCTTTACTGCAGCCAATCATTATTTGACGCCGACCAATATTTCCTCAAAAGATTACATCGCCATTATTGCCGGCTGGAAAGGTAGTGGTTACGACCTGAACGAGAATGGTTCCCATGATTGGGCCATCGAAATGTTTGACTTTAAAGGGTCTTGGTATATATCAATAGAAATGGCAAATGATCATTCAAATACAGGTACATGGTCCGTTAATGTAATGGCATTTCATAAAAGCCTTATGAGGTGATAAAAATTTAATAAACAGTTATGGCTCAAAAAAAACAACAAACAATTGATTGGGATCCCATATGGGGCCTGCATGTAGAAATAGTAGGATCAGGCACGATCTTAAATAACGGGGTAAGCAACACTTTACATGTTGGCATTACTAACAATAATCTCCTTCCGGTTTTGACCAAAAAGCAAAGGAATATAACCTTTGATGATCGATGTTACATAAACCTGTTCTTTGTGGTAGATGATAAGCAGACAATTAGTAAAAAAGATCGCATTTGGGCGCTTACTTCTTTTGATAAATTCCCAAAACCAAAGGATCTGGATATTATGCTTCCATTTAATCCCTCTTCGTCCAAGAAAACAAAAAATTCAAACGATACGGACACTTCAAACTGGTCCTGCACCAAAACGAAAGAGGGAACTCCCAACACACTGGATTATAGCCTGAAGGGCTGGAAAATTTCTCGTAAAAAAGGTAATCCATTAACCCTTTCTCCCGGAGAGACCATTATTATCCAAATAAACAACATTAAAACAAATTACCCCGATGGCCCTACCATCCCCTATTATGAATTTTATGGTCCGGGGCCCGTTTATGATGCATATCATCAAATAATTAAAGGGAAGACCCAAATCCAAAAGCTCAAAAGTTCCTCTTTTGGCCCGGTTTACAAAACCCCTAATATTCTCAGGGGACAAAAGGTTGGTATTGATAAGAATTCTCCCCTCGTTTCCCTTGATGTTGATGGCGGAATAAGGGTAAAAGGAGGAGAACCAGGTGCAAATGGATCTAATAATGCCGGTTATTTTTTCAATCACCCGGGAGATTGGGATTCCGGTATGTCCAGCTCAAAACAGGGACAAGTAGAGTTTTATGTTAATTCCAGGGAGGCTGTCCGGATAATCGATAAGGATGGAACAAAGGTAGGGATCGCCCTGTTCGATGCTAAGCCGACAGCAGCACTCCACATTGGTGATTATAATAAAGGAAAAGAAGTTTCTCTTAAAATAGATGGAAACAACGCCATTGAATTGGGTGGTAACTTAAAAAAAGGACTGGATTCAGGAAAGATTGCTTATCAGTTTTGGTCCGAAGGGCTCGATATTGTGGGTGCCGGGGACAGCATGGACGAACGAAAGATCACCCTTTATTCGGAAGGGGGGCTCAATGTGCAGGGGAGCCAAACTACCACGGGGGACCTGAGTATCAAGGATGGTGCTTTAAATATTGACGATGGGAGTGGCAATGCAGAGATCTACGCAAAATCAGGGATCTTTCTTAGATCAGGTGACAAGTTCAATCATAAAGAACACATTATTGTCAATTGGGCTGATGGGGGTTATTTAGGACTATTCGGAACACAACGTTTTGATAATAATAAAGCCCCTGTGATCTATAAAACCTTTGACAACCTACCCAATCCAACCACTCACGACACCAAAATATCCAGTAAGGAATATGTAGCCATTTTGGGTGGTTATAAAGTTAACAACTATGATCTACGGGAATTTGGTGGTCAAAATTGGGAATTACAGCTGATAGACAAAGACGGAACCTGGCAAATTTCCATCAATATGCCTTACAACGGAAATACCTCGGGCTTCCTGTGGAGTGTAAACCTGATGGCCATACACCGTAATCTGACCTGGGATGGAGTTAAAACATAATTAATGAACTACCCATTACACAATAAATATTCTACTTAAAAATTGAGTTAAATGTCCAGCAACAACTTCTATCCGATAATGGGTCTGCACCCTTTCTTCATTGGGTCCAGTACTATTTTAAATAATGGAGAAACACCAAACGTACTTCATATCGGCATTACCAATAATAATCTGATCCCTTCAGCAGACACCAATGCACTGAAGGTAAACCTTGAGGCAAAAAAATCGGCTCTTCACATTTGGTTTATAATTAATGACAAACAAGCCGATGATGATGCCAACAGGGAATGGGCCCTGGCATCTTATGATAAGTTCGACGCGGACAAATTACCTGTTCGTGTGATCGATAAGAATGGAAATGATGATACCGACAATTGGAAAATAACTGGGGATACTTCCAATACTCCCGGGGTCCAGGTCATCAAAAATGCCAGCCTTAGAGGATGGAAACTTATACCTCAAGTTGACAGAACCTTGTCCCCCGGACAAACCTTGCGAATTCAGATCAGTGAAATAGTATCAGATATGCCGGACGGCCCGTCCAGCGCCTATTTCCGGGCGGATTCAAAAGACGGGGATTTTGACGAAGCCTGGTTCAGTACCATTTTCGGACCAGTGATAAAGACCCATCACGTACAAAGAAAAAACAGAATTGGTATTGGCACCAATGACCCTGCAGTCACATTAGATGTCAGGGGCGGTATCAGAGCTAAAGGCGGAGCACCGGGACCAGGGGGAGAAAATAACGCGGGGTACACTTTTAGTGACAAGGGAGATCCTGACTCAGGAATGTCCAATTCCATTTCCGGGCAAATAGAATTCTACCTGAAGTCAAAAGAAGCCATGAAATTAGAGACGGTGTCCGTACCGAAAACGGGCAACCAATTCAGGATGGATGTATCGGGAGGAATTCGTGCATTGAGTGGTGGTCTTGGAAATTTTGGAGACAATAATGTCGGATATTTCTTCAAATCTGCGGATAAGAAAAATATCAACTCAGGAATGACGAGTTCTGAAAAGGGACGTCTGGAATTTTATACCCGTTCCAATCAGATCATGAAAATATGTAATTCCAATATTGGAAGTAACCTTCCTGATAAAGATCCCCAAACTTACCTGCACATAGGAAGCATGGGGCATAAAGGAATGGTCTCATTAAAGATCAATGGAAAAAACGCTATTGAACTCGGAGGAGAAGAAGAAAAGCATAATATGGATAACGGAAAGATCGGTTACCAGTTATTTTCAAACGGGTTGGATATCATTGGAGGAGGAAGTAATTATGGCAATCGACAAGTAAACCTGTGGGGCAAGTTAAAAACCGATAATGTCTCTCCCTTTGTTTTCAAAAAAATTTCTGTAACAAAGGGAACAACCGCAGACACCGGTTTAAGTGCAAAGGATTATGTGGCAATGGTTGTAGGTTTTTCCAATGAAAGTTATGACATCGATGA
>QQUB01000250.1 GCA_008501835.1 Bacteroidota bacterium | reverse complement strand
GATACGGCCCGGAGCGCAACTGTTTGTTCATAGGTGCGTTCATCACCCATGACACCTACAGATTGCACAGGTAACAAAATAGTACACGCTTGCCAAACTTCACCGTAAAGATCGAATTTTTTTAGATTTTCGATGAAAATATGATCTGCTTCTTGCAACAGAGCCACCTTTTCTGGGGTGATATCCCCAATGATCCTGATGCCTAACCCTGGCCCCGGGTAAGGATGCCTGTGAAGGATGGTAGTAGGCACTTCGATCTCTTTGCCCAGCCTTCTAACCTCATCTTTGAAAAGCATTCGTAATGGCTCAACGATCTTTAACTTCAAAAGATCAGGCAGTCCCCCAACATTATGATGGGATTTGATTGTAACCGAAGGTCCATGAACTGAAACAGATTCGATTACGTCAGGGTAAATAGTTCCCTGGGCCAACCATTTTATTTCAGGATATTTTGCTGCTTCTCTTTCGAAAACTTCAATGAATACTCTTCCGATCGCTTTACGCTTAAGTTCAGGATCACTGATCCCTTTCAATGCATCGTAAAACAGTTGTTTGGCATCAATACCAACTACTTTGAGCCCGAGATTAGTATAGGAAGCAAGCACTTCTTCATATTCATTTTTTCTCAAAAGCCCATTATCGATGAAAAAACATATGAGTTGTTCACCAATGGCTCTTTGCAGTAAGAGTGCTGCTACTGAAGAATCGACTCCTCCGGAAAGGCCTAATAAGACATGTTCTTTCCCGATTTTTTCTCTCAATTCTAAAACAGAATGCTCCGCAAAATGCGCGGGTGTCCAGTCACCTTTCATCCCAACAATACGCTTAAGGAAATTTCCCATAAGCAAAAGACCATCAAGACTGTGAGCAACTTCCGGATGAAACTGGAGGCAGTAAACAGGTGCCCCAAATTTGCTTTCGGGAGCTTTGAAAGCTGCGGTAGTTATGCTTTCAGTACCTGCAAGTAATTCAAAACCTTCGGGAATGCGGGAAATGGTGTCCCCGTGTGACATCCATATTTGTGAGTCTTCCGGAATGTTGTGGAAAATTTCATCCTCTGGATTCAGCATATGAAGGGAGGCTTTTCCATATTCCCTTTTATCTGATTTCTCCACGGTCCCGCCATAATAATTGGCTATAAACTGTGCTCCGTAACAAATACTTAACACAGGAACTTTTCCGATGAATTTGTCCACTTCAACTTGCAGTGCATTTTCATCTTTTACTGAAAAAGGACTACCGGACAAAATAAAAGCTTTGATACTGGGATCAATTTCCGGGATTTTGTTGTAAGGAGTGATTTCACAGTAGATTCCTAGTTCGCGAACACGCCTCGCGATGAGCTGGGTGTATTGTGACCCTGAGTCGAGAATGATAACCTTTTCTTCCATCCCGCAAATATATACTTTAAGGAGGATAAAATTTACAGGTTAAGACCATTACTTTTAAGATTATTTAATGGTCTTAACCTGAATAATTTTTAAAAAAAATCTTGTTTCCGTTAATCAATGAATAAAAGGAATTCAACCCTTCGATTCTTATCTCTTCCTGCTTTGTATTTATTATCGGCAACAGGCACGGCCTCTCCATAACCTTTATAGGTCATTCTGTAAGCTTTTACTCCTTTGGAAATCAAGTAATCATAACATGCTTTTGCCCTGTTCTCTGAGAGTCTTTGATTGTCCTTGCTACTTCCGATACTATCGGTATGACCACTGATTGTTAGTTTATGGGCAGGATTTCTTTTCATGATGTCCACAATTTTATTGAGCACATCAAATGATTCAGACTTTAAATTGGAGGAAGATGTTTCAAATTGGACTGCCTGTACAGCAAAATTGAGTACTTCCTTGTCTTCTTCAGAAAGTTCAGGACATCCATTGTTGGCAACTGGTCCTGCCTGTTCCGGGCATTTGTCAATCCGGTCGAGCACTCCATCATTATCAGTGTCCGGGCAACCACTGGTATCGGCAGGACCGGGACTATTAGGACAGTCATCATCTTTATTCGCAACTCCGTCGCCATCTGTATCCGGACATCCATTGGCTGATGCTTCTCCGGGCTCTTCCGGGCAATTATCGAGATTGTCCGGTATTCCGTCCATATCAGCATCTTTTGCCCGGGGACATCCGTTATTGTCCATCGGACCAGCTTCATTAGGACATTCATCTTTATGATCGGCAATCCCATCACTATCAGTATCCGGGCAACCTCCAAGAGCTTTGATTCCAGCCAGTTCAGGACATTCGTCTTCGCCATCTGCCACCCCATCTCCATCCATGTCAGGACATCCATTTAATCCTGCTACTCCTGCTAAATCAGGGCAAAGATCTTCTGTATCAGGAACGCCGTCATTGTCTCTGTCACTAATGGCCGGAGGCGGGGGTGTGCCAGATTCATTACCAAAAAGAATCAATACGCCTGCACCAGCTTGCAGATGGTTCCGGTTTTCTTTAAAACCTAAAGCGTATTCACCTTTGAAACTGATATAGGAATGTCTGAATACCCTAAAATTCAATCCAATTCCCAATGGTGCTGCAAAGGAAAAATCGCCTTTATGATCTTCAGAAATTCCTCTTATACCTGCATATAAATAAGGGTATAAGAAGTTAGGTTCCTTAAATAGCTTTAATTGTAAAGATGCATCAAGGCTCGCTAAGGACATGGATTGAAACCTTCCCATATCATCCAGGGGGACATATCCTTTATTCATCCTGAATGGAATGGATAAATTTAAATAATCGTTCAGATGACGAGCATATTCCATTTCAAGACCGATCCCTGCGAAATCCATGGTGGAAAATTCATTTGTAATTGGGTAATGGAAGTTGGTGTTCACCAAACGAAAACCAAGACCGTGTTTCGCTCCTTCATACTGGGCGTGCAACTGAAGGCAGGCCAGAAAAAGAGCTGCGATAAAGATTGTTTTTTTCATGACTACTAATCATTTTGGTTAGAAAATCAGTAGGGTAGGAACGATATAGTTTAAGACGGAAACCGTCTTAAAAGTAACACAGGTTGAAGAACAGCCATTAACTATTCTCAAGTCGGATGATTCAGGAAATTTTGAAGTAGATTGGGTGCTTTATTTAGGTGTAATTAATAAAAAAGCCATTTGTTTAATTACCAACGAGCCCTCTTCCGCTTTTCTTGATCTGACCATTATCGGTAAGCTGTTTCACAAGTCTGTCGAGAATACCGTTGACAAAGTCTTTGCTTTTATCAGTGCTATAGACCTTAGCCAATTCAACATATTCATTCAGGGTAACCTTGGTCGGTATACTTTCAAAGGAAATAAACTCAGTAATAGCCATTTTAATGAGGATCATATCAATGACTGCAACCCTGTCAGCATCCCAGTTTTTCAACGATGGGGTAATTATTTCCAGTAATTCAGACTCCGATTTGTTAACCTTTAATAATAAGGTTTTTCCAAATTCTTCGATCGTTTCGGCAGTTGGCTCATACGCTTTAAAGAAATCTTCTTCACTCGGCAGAGCTTTAACGGTCTTTTTGATGGTACCAACAACCAGAGATTTGTCTTCCTCCCACAAAGGGTATTGATCCTTGATCAACTCAATAAAGGTTTCGTTGTTGATACAGGTTTTGTAAAGCAAAAGGATAATATCCTTGAAATCCTGAGCTGTGTTATCTGGTTTATCAATGAAGGACTTATATTCTTCCTTTTCAGCAAACTCAGTGTAAAAACGACGGATCTGATCTTCTTCGAAATAACTTTCCAGTTCCAGTTTATTAAATAACCTGAAAAGTGCCTGATTTTGAAGGAGAGAAGCCATAAGTGGGTTGTCCGCGAGCTTAGGGGTGAACTTTCTGTCCTCCTCAGAGGGGAGATGTTTGGATTTTTTGCGTTTGGCGTCAATTCTTGCGTAAGCCGAGATTTTCATTAAAAGAAGCAAATTGAACAGGAAGAGTTCAAAAGTCTTATCGACGTTTTCCCGATATCGTGATAAAATTGTAGACAAATCCACTGATTTGTCCCGGCTCATTGTATAAAGCATCTGCATCACTTTAATGCGGACGTTTCTTCGGCTTAACATAGTTTTTATTTAGACTTTTGGCAAATATACCGCATTGATATTGATAATTTCAGCATGCGGATTGATTATTTTTAAACAAATTCGGAAAGGGCTGAATATAAAAGGTTACGGGTTACACGTCAAAGACCCGTAACCCGTAACTCGTTATCATTTTAAATCTTTTGAATAAATCATCATCATTTATTCCATATAATCTTCCTGAATGGATTCAAAGTGGGGTAATTGCTTATAATGCCACTTCTTGATTATGGTTCCGTTTTTCATCAACAACACCCCTGGATTTGACCTGATTATCGTCTTCAGCATAATGTCATCCCCCTGATAGATTGGAAAATCCATTCCAGCAGCTTCCTGGAACGAAAGAACACCTTCGGTACCGATATATGCCGTTAAGACATTAATCTTAAATCCAGCCTCTGCTGCTGCTTTCATGACCGGATTAACCGTTCCTGTCCAGTGCTTGAGGTAATTTTCATCCCAGTTATAAATAGTTACTACCTCCTGCCTTTTTACTATGGTATCAATACTGGTGACAATTACGGGTTCGGCAATGGTATCATTAGCCATAGCCACCGTATCCTGGACAAAAGTCGTATCGCTAACTGTTACGGTTTTACTGCTGGTAGTTCCATAAAGTTTGTAAGCTACAATTACAAAATTGAAATCCTCAATCGCCAGCAATTCATCCTGGCCCTCATTACCGTTGAGATCTTCGAATGAGAAATCACTGATTTTGGTAGCTTCAATTTCAGGCTTGGACTTGATCTGGACAAGATCCCATTCTTCTTTAGGATAATTTTTGAATTCCTTCATATACTGATCAAAAGGCAATCTGACAAATTCGCCTGTACTTTTGTTGGTCATTTCATAATGGGTGACCTTAACGGCAGCAGCGGATTGTTCTTCCAATGCTTTCTGCTCTGTGATGTTTACACCTTCCTTAAATGGACGAAAATCAACATCAGGGAGATTCCATACGTAGTTACTGATGCAATAGAAAGTAAGTCCTACGATGGTGGCAATGGTTACGATGGCTCTGGTTCCTTTTGACCACAACTGATGCATGCTCTTTGAGAAAAATACAAAAATCAGCGATGGGACCATCAGGGCCACATCTTTGAGGAATGAAGTAAATGGTTTCAGTTTGACAAAATCGCCAAAACAACCACAGTCAGTTACTTTCATATTTGTTTCGACCCAGGGTCCCCACTGTCCAAACTGGAAGAAGTTGACACCGTCAGGCACATACCCGGTCAGGTAAGTGAATCCGGTGAGGATAAGGAAAAATACAACCAAAAG
>QQUB01000661.1 GCA_008501835.1 Bacteroidota bacterium | reverse complement strand
ACGGTTAATCACCCGAATTGGAGAAAAATTAAAGGAACCATCTGATTCATGGATTTTGATCCGGTAATAATTCTTGCCGTCCAGGGGATATATATCTGACATTTCATAATCTGCGGGTCCACCGTCATTTGCTTTGGGTTGAAGAGAATTGAGGGAATGAAAATCTATCCCGTTTCCAGATCTTTGGACTTCATAATTTTTGATGTCCTGTTCATGGTCAACAGACCAGGAAAGGTCCACGTAGGTACCTCTGTCCAATGCAACAAAATTAAAGAGTTCAACGGGAAGGATATTGTTCTTAACCGTCCAGTTGAGTGAAAAAACATAACCGGAAGCCGGTGCATAGGATTTTGACATGAGGGTAGTGTCTATGACCTGAACTTCAAGGGTATTGTTGCCCTGTGGAATGTCTCCGCCATTTAGAGTAATGTCGTCCGTATAGGAAGCAAATGGAACACCATTCATCAACCAGACCGTTTTGAGTGTATTGGGAACGGGTGTTACAAGATCCAAAGAAAAATTTAAAGGTGATCCGGTATAAGTTATGATCCCCGTCGCAGGTGAATAGTTGTCAATCGGGTCAGTAAGGTCGTAAATTCTATCGATAAATGCTTCTTTACAAACCGCACAGAATTGCTGATTCAAAAACCTCATTTCACAGTTTTGATGTGGCCTGAACCAATTTGCCTGGTTACCACTGTTTCCATGAGCATAAACATTAATACCACCCTGACCTACCCACTCGGACCATTTTACAGTAACTGGATTGGAGTTGGCAGTCATATTGGCTTTTTCATTGGCATAGGCATCCCCGGCCCAGTATTCATCGGCCAGATAAGCAAAAGAATGACCTATTTCATGGATGGCAATTTCCGAAGCAGAATTTTCGAGAGAAGTGGTGGCAAAAACTCCTCCTGACCCACCGTAATAAGGAGTGTTAGTCAATACAATGATTTGATCATAACCTGCATAACTATTGGCCAGGACACTAAAAACAGCCGATGAATTTACTGGCACAAGAAGTCTGTGAATATTAAAGTAATCAAAGGTAGAACCAAAGTAATTATCCACATCGATTACCGGATGGGCCGGCTCGCTAACATCACTGGCTGTTCCCGGATGATCCGCTCCACTTTCACCGGAAGGTACCTTAATGGCATAAACATTAAAAAATGAGGCATATTCGAGGAAAGGAGATTTATTGAAAACATCACCACTGATATTGGTAGCATCAGTTATGAATGTAGTGAGCTGAGGTCCTGTATATCCGTCACTTAAAATCACAAAATTGATGCGCTGGTCGTCCACACCATTGGAAATAATGGTTTCCACAGGGAATACCTGTGCGGAGGATGCCAGGCCGAGAAAAAGTAAAAGCAATGTATTGAACGCTCTATTCATATGTGAAGGTGTTTTAGTAAAATTTGGCTGTCTGTTTTGAATAAAATGATTTTTACGGAATTTAACTGATCACTGTTTCGTATTCTCAAAGGAAAGAATTCTTCCTGAAGAAAAACCTCATGACTTTCCAACAAGCCTTGATCATTGGTTGTTTCATACCGTTTTTTTAGTGGATGGGGTATTTCGGTTTGCTTAAGGATATTATTCTCACTATCAAGGACTTGTATCAGGAGGTATTCGTTGCCTGGGGAGCTTTTTGTGAGCTTTGGACTTTTTAAAAAACCGTTAGATATTATTTTTTGGGAAAGTTCGATTTTCGGAATAGTAGATTCATCCCGGGCTTCCATCTTAAAAATCAGGGTTAATATCTGAGGTGTGTTTTTTTCAGATTCTTTATCCAGTTCATTCGCAATGGGTGCCTCAGCTATTTTACACCCAAACAATGTCAATGCAGAAAAAAAGCCCGTTATGAAAAACCGATACATCTTGAATTGTATTAAAGCAAACTTTGTGAAATTTCTCTGACAGATGACATAAAATTATAAAAAATCAATATCAACTTCCTGAAATACTGTAGGTTGGTCTTTCAGTTGTCAACTTCAAAGACGGCGGTTTCCTGCTGATTTTGCAGGTAATCTTTCTGTAAATAAAATTCAGCGTCACTAAAAATTGAAAAAAAAGAACCTCAAAATATGTCACGTTTAGGGATCTCGTGGCTTTTATATATAGACAACTCTTTTTTTAACCCCTTTTGCCCCATCAGCCAAATGAAAGGAATAATCCGGTTTACAATAAAAATACTGAAAAGGGTAATCGGGAAAAACAACAAAATTATGAAGTACGCTATTACCTTTTTTGTTTTAATGCTGATCAAGCTTCCATATGTTTTTGCAGGTTTACCTCTCGATGAATATGTAAAAGAAGGTTCAAAGCAATATCGGGCGTTAATTGAATATAACTCAAAAAATGCCCGGTTAGGGTGCGAAGAAAAGAACTGGTATGTATTTAGTTTTAACCCGGACGATAAATGGTTGGAATTATCCAATAATGGGGTAGATGCCGATGGAAATACACTTTATAACCATTTGAACCTTCAGGCTGTAAACAACCTATTGGTAACCTTCAATCAAAATTCGGAAACCCAGTTGTATGTATGCATTGTAACAGATTGGAAGGTGGGGCTAAAACCATACCATCCCGAAAACCTAATTCACAATAATGATCCTTCCATAAAAACCCAGGACCTTCTGCTGGAATTTTCATCTGATGACAAAAATACCTTTAGGGATTCGATTCAATTACGTTTTAAATCCATCCTTAATGGGATTCTTCAAAATACTCACCAGGACAGCGATCACAGTCTTTTTACAGAAGAACACCGTGTGGTTTGGGGAATTTCGGAGTTTCGAGCGAAATTTTTCCTCGGTCAGGACAAACTATCCGGTGGAGTGATCGAAGGATGGGATTCCTATCCGTCAGAGTTGAATATTTTAACAAATAAGACGGAGTTGTTCGATTATATCCGCTTTGTAAAAGATCATCGCCCTTATCAGGGATTGAACTCAAGAGAATCCAAAGTCCGGCACCATGTTGAGGGATTTACGGAATATATTTCCGGAGACCTGGATGGTAACTATGTTCCCCTCGCCGATCAACTCAGCTTTGAAAGTATCCATTACATCCCCTGGGAATTAATACCAGACCACCTTAAAAGCCAGGATGGTGGAGAGGCTTTTGATGCAGCTGTAGCTGTTGCAGCTGCTGAAGTTCTATTGAAAAAAGCCGAAAATCTGAATGTCAATCTGCTCGAGGATACCGACACCCATAAATTTATTGTAAATGATGCAACTACAAATTTCAATGAGCTGGGCAAGAGAAAAATGCTTCAGCTGGATGACAAATGTGCCTATCTGGCGCATAAATCCGGTCTTGAGTTCTATGTCTATTTTAAAAGGGTTGATTTTTTAATGCAACCTTCTGAGTACAATGTTTTTGCCAATCGAATTTTTGTGGACGCCGGGTTGAGTCAGCTTGAAAATGGAGCTGTCCTGATATGCCTGCCTTATTTTATGCCGGGAGAGGATATTTTGAATGTCAATGGATTAAATCTGACGGATGTACCATCGGTAATGCCTGGAATTGCCTACTCAAACGATAAGGTTGGACCTGAGTTTTCAACTGATATTAATACAGTTTTGACAGAAGGAGGGATCTTATGGGATTTTTTGAAAATAGCCTTTAAGCACACCTTAAAACCTCATAAGATCCACGGGGCTACTTTGATGCTGGGCAATTTCAGGGAGGAAAACTATGCTGCCAGATTTTTTATCGAGGATATGACCCCTCCTGACCAGTCCGAACTGGTAGCAGGGTTCTTCAATATGAATGATCTGTATTTATACAAGGACCAAAGAATTCAAACCGTTCGTGACCTCGAGGCCGAGAAACTGACAGCTTGTTTATCAGAGCTCGAATTAAGTGGAGAAACCAGTTCCCTCTGTGATGATCTTGCCGAACAAATTGAGGCCGTTTATCAATCGGAACCGAATGGGTTCGACCTTGTAAATTATGATTTTCAGGTCAAGGAAAAATACCTGGACCCGGAAATTCCGGACCTTTGGAAAAAGGGAGAATACCTGGCTAAATATGCTGCCCTTGAATTCAAGCTTGAAACAGCATTACTTACTGATTGGGTAATTAAGTTTAGCGATCTTGAGAATGAAGGTATTGTCTATGAAGTCGGGATTTATGATTTGATTTATGATCCACTTGACGCAGCATCTCTCATACCCGGGATAGGGGAGGTGGCCGATGGAGTTATTTTATTGGTTGGAATTTCAGAATTTCTCTTTGGCGAGAATACTCAACGAGGCCTGATGGCTGCGGGCAGCAGTGGTCTGGGGTTATTTCTGATTGGGGATAATTACATTGAAGTTCCTTTGAAACATGGCAAGAAGTTATTTGTTGGGCCCAGCATTGGTTTTATAACCAAAGATGCCATTGCTCAGGGGACTGATCCGGCCAAAGTACAAAAGCTATTTGGATTAGCAGACGCCGGACCAGGAAGTACTGCTCAGATGTTGGTCAATAATACCATCAGCGATGGAAGAAGGATCCATCAGGTCATCCTGGAAAATGACAAGCTTTTTGACCATATCCGGGTGATGCCTCAAACGGAACGCCATGCCTTTTTATTGGAACTGGCAGACAACCCCAATTTGGTGGAAGGTGTTTTTGATAATGCAGCTGTTAGTATGACTCCAGTTGCTCTTTGGCGAAAAATAAACACCCTGGAAGCTCCAATAAAGGAGGCCATTCAGGAGTTGGAGGATGCTGATAAAATTGTTTTCTATCAACATTTCGATCAGTATGGGAACAGTTTTTTTGATTTCATAGCTCATCATCAGGAGGATATTGATGTTTTGGGGGCATGGTTATCTTTCAGGGATGAACTGGTAGCTATGGGAATCAATGAAACTGGTTTACAAAAAGCCAATAAGTTACTTGAAGACCTTAACAATGATGTTGCCATGATCAATTACTTCAAGGATCGCCCCACCTTTGTAGTGGCTTGGGATGTGTTGTATGGGCAAGGGGAGGACGCATTAATTCCATTGAGGACCAATCTGGACAACCTGGATATTGTTGATGAATATATTTATGAATATCCTGAAAGTTTGGAGGATGTTCAGGTTGATTATATTCTTTCTGACGAGAAGCAACAGTACTTATATGATTTATTAGGTCCTGGCGAAATTGGAGGACCTCATGTGAAACATAGGGTTAGAGGACTATATCAGGAAATTTCAGCAACTGATAATCTGGGAGTAATTGAGGAAACTTATGAAAGCTCCACCTACGTCAGGTCTACGGTTGAACCAGAAACTGGAGATGAACCTGGTGTTTTTATTAGGCAATACGAACCTGAAACCAATACGTTTATTTTTGTTGCTGGATTC
>QQUB01000296.1 GCA_008501835.1 Bacteroidota bacterium | reverse complement strand
TCATGGAGACACAGAGAGTTGTACCGCAAAGTTACGCTGAGGATTCGCAGAGTTTCGCGGAGAAAATAAACTTCTCCGCGGTACTCTGCGCTACTCACGCGCTACTCTGCGGTATAGCACTTTCGTTTCCCACCTGGAAAAGGTTGATTTAAAGTAATTCTGTCCACAAACTTGCCTCAAATAACCTCTAACGGCACTTCTCGAACCTATAATTTGGGGGGTGCCGTTAATTAAAAAAGAGCACCACCATGATTTTTCAACTGAAAAAAACCGCCTTTTTGTTTATTTGCCTGGTAATCATTTTTCTGGCTTGTAATTCTTCTGATAATAATACCACAAAGGAACAGGAGCAAACTGGCATCCAACCAAAACTATTCTTGCTGTCCAAAGGCCTTGAAACAGACACGCTTAAGCAGGCCTTTCTTGAATTCCTCGATACAGAAGTCAATAAGCAAAAAGTAGCGGTGATCGTCAATGCCTCCTCCTCCGACAAGAAGAAGGTGAAAAAGGTGAAGAAAGTAAAAAGGAGGTTTCAGGAGATAGGCTTTGATTCTACCCAAATCGAGCTGTTCGATGTAATGAAAAGGAATCCCCGTGAGCTGGTTGACTTTGATATTATTTATACGCTTGGCGGAAATCCATTCTTACTCCTGGATGAAGTCAAAAAATCCGGTGCAGGAGCTGTTTTGAGCGAAATCGCCTATGAATATAAGGATAAGGTGTTGATGGGATATAGCGCCGGAACTTTACTGCTAGGGCCAAATATGGAGTTGATGAACGCTGTAGATTCCTTACTGGGGTTTAATGAAATGCAGTTAACAGAATTGACATGCCTTGAGCTATATGATTTTCTAATCTTTCCGCATTATGATGAATTCACCGCAGAGGTGGAGGGGTTAGCAGAAGCTATTCGTCAATTTGAAGAGCAGAGTACCTTTGAAATCATTAGGTTGAATGACAATGAAGGAATCATGATCAAGGATGGACAGATGAAATTTGTAGGCAGGTGATTTATGTTAAAAAATAACTTCCAGAGGATTTTCAATTAATCTCAACGGCCCTTAGCGCTTCTTCGCGAAACTCAGCGGCACAACAAAAACTACCTATTCCTAATGAACAAATCAGGTTTATAGTTGTCATTATCCTAAGGCAATTTTCAGATGGCCGATTTTAGACAAAACACAAAAACATTGAGTAGCGAAACGTATATTGAGCTCAACAACGTCAGCAAGCGTTACAAAAACTTCAAGGCTGTTGACGAGTTGTCATTAAAAGTATTTAAAGGAGACATTTATGGATTCCTGGGCCCCAATGGAGCCGGTAAAAGTACCAGTATCCGGATGATGCTTTCCCTGATTAAACCAAGTGGGGGCTCCATCAAACTATTTGGGAAAGACCTTGCCCACAACAGGTATCAGACCCTGAACCGTATCGGAGCACTGATTGAAAAACCCGACTTTTACAAATACCTTACTGCCAGAGAAAACCTGGAGATTCTTGGAAAAATTGGCAATGTTACTGACCTGACCAGCAAGATTGACGAAACGCTTGAATTGGTTGGATTACGTGACCGTTCAGAGAGTAAGGTCAAGACCTTTTCCCAGGGTATGAAACAACGGTTGGGCATTGCACAGAGCCTGTTGCACGATCCGGATATGATCATCCTGGATGAGCCGGCTAATGGCCTGGACCCTCAGGGGCAAAAAGAAATGCGTCACCTCATTCAGCGAATCAATGTGGAACGAGGACTGACTATTCTAATCTCCAGCCACATACTCCCGGAAATAGAACAATTATCCAATCGAATGGTCATCATCAATAAAGGAAAAAGTGTGGTAGAAGGAAATGTGCAGGAGTTGCTCAACGAAGGGGAAATGAAGGTGTCTTTTTTTGTAGATGATGTGGCAAAAGCCATACAGGCTATTACGACCTCAGGATTGGCTTCAAGTCTCGCAGAATCTGACGATGAAAAGATCATTTTGACCATTGAACAGGAACGGATTGCAGAGGTTAACCGTTTCCTGGTGAACAATGAAACAGCCGTTTCCGCCATCAAACCATTGCGTTCACTTGAAGAGTACTTCATAAACATCACCACGGCATGAAATCATTGAATACACTCATCAGGATCGAACTATTCAAGATCTTCAAAAAAGGAAGGACCTACATTGGTTTTGGGGCTATTTTTCTGATCATCATTGCCATACAGGCAGGGATTCATTTTGAGGGCCAAAACCTGTTTGATTTCATTATGCAGCAGCTGGATCAGAATTTTCAGTTTGAAGGCAATGTCATCAACGGATATCTGATCACCTACCTCGTGCTGAATACCCTTTGGATACATGTTCCCATTCTTGTGGCCCTCGTTACCGGTGACCTGATTGCGGGAGAAGCTAACAGCGGTACTTTTAGATTGTTGATGACCAGACCGATTAGTCGTACGAAATTACTCATCGCCAAATTTTTGGCTGGATGGACCTATACGGTTTTACTGATCCTGTTTATGATCCTCATTGGCATGGGCGGCGGATTGTTGTTTTTTGGAAAGGGGGATCTGATGGTCTTTAAAGATTCCATCAATTTCTTTTCTGCGAGTGAGTTGCCCTGGCGGTTTTTTGCAGCATTCGCTTATGGGACTTTAAGTATGACCGTTGTTGCTGCATTGGCGTTTATGTTGTCCTCTTTTGCAGAAAATTCCATTGGGCCAATCATTGGTACAGTGGCCATTATCATAGGTATTACTATTATCAGTACCATTGGATTCAGTTTGATGAAACCGGTAAATCCATGGTTATTCACCACTTATTTGCCAGGCTGGCAGTCGTTCTTTGAGTTCGAACTGGATAAGGCTAAAATACTGAGGTCCGTTTTGGTGCAGGTTGCCTATTTGGTACTATTTCTTGGAGTGACTTTTTATCACTTCAGGAAGAAGGATATATTGAGTTGATAATTTAACCGCGAAATTCGAAAATCAATAAACATATAATACTCAGTGAACCCTGAGTCTTCCCAGTGTTCTCTGTGGTTAAAAAAAATAATAACCTAAGTTGCGAGTTACGAGGTACGCGATGCGAGTTTGATCATTGTTGTTGATTTTCCAATGGTTCATCTTGTTACTGTATTGGGAAATAAGACACTGTAACAAAAAATGATAACACCTAACACGTAACCCGAAACTCGCATCTTGAATTAATAAGAATAAAAAGCTATGTACAAACAAATATTACTTTTCACAGCACTTCTTTTTTCAGGAGTTTCCATAAATGCTCAGGATGCTTCCAAGGAAATTCTTCTTGCATTAAAAGAGAAAATGGAAAAGGTTGAGAAATACACCGTTGATGCGCTCATCAGGGTGGAAGTGGATTTTATCAACATCAAAGACCGCGAGGCAAAGATCAGTTTTACGGCTCCGGATCAGTTTGATTTTAAATCAGAAGGTTTCGCCCTACTGCCCAAAAAAGGCATGCAAATGGATTACATCAAAATGATGGATGGCGGATTTACATCTATAATGGTGAAAGATGAAAAAGTTCGGGATGTTACCACTAAATTAATCAAGGTTATTCCTGATGATTCGACCGGGGATATTGTTCTGGCTGAAATGTGGGTCGACGCTTCAACTTCTATCATGCATCGAATGCGTACCTACTCCAAAGATTCCGGAACATATACCATAAACTTCTTTTTCGCTGATCATCCTTATGATTTGCCTGACAGGGTAGAGGTTTCTTTTGAGGTTAAGAATAACAAATTACCAGTTTCCATTACCGGGGATTTTGAATCTTTAGGGAAAAAAGCTGAGGAGGGCAGCAGTGAGGGGAAAGTGATCGTTGAATATTCCAATTATGTAGTGACGGGAAAGTGATGTAAATTAGGGTTGGATTAGAATAAATTTATAGTCTAATCAATAATAATCATAACATGCGGAGACATTGGAAATATCTTCTCCTGTTGATCGTTTTTGCTTCTTGTCAAAAGCCGACTTACGATATTGTTGTTCAACCTGATCCGGAAGAAGAAAACGAGAACTATCTGGCTTTCCTTAGAAACAGAGCTATTGGCAAAGGCATCAACTTTGGCAATGCCCTTGAAGCTCCTGAAGAAGGTCTGTGGGGATTGACCATTCAGGAATCCTATATCCATGAAGTTAAGAATGCCGGCTTTAATTCCGTCAGACTTCCAATTGCATGGTCTTCACATACAGATACAACGGCACCCTATAGTATTGATCCTGAATTCCTGTCCAGAGTAGATGAGGTTATCGGCTGGTGTCTAGACAGGCAGCTAACCACCATTATCACCATTCATCACTTCAATGAATTGTATGAATTTCCGGAGGATAGTACCTACAGGGAAATGTTTTTCTCGATTTGGGAACAACTCACTATTCATTATAAAGAAACCAATCACGATAAACTCATTTTTGAACCTCTGAATGAGCCTCATCACAATCTTACTCCGGCAAGGTGGAATATATTGATCCCGGAAATCCTGGAAGTGATCAGGGGAATTGACACTGAGAGAACCCTGATCATTGACGGCCCGGATTGGGCCTATCACGGATCATTATATCAGCTCCAGTTACCCGATGATGAGCATAATGTAATTGTCAGTGTCCGGTATTATCAGCCGTATGATTTCACCCACCAGGGAGCACATTGGGTTGAAAATTCAGACCAATGGCTTGGGCTTACCTGGGCAGGTACAAATGGCCAGGTAAACCAGGTGATGACGGATATGAATGCTATAAAAAGCTGGTCGGAATTGAACAACAGGCCAGTGACAATAGGGGAGTTTGGATGCATTGCCGAAGCTGATCATCAAAGCCGGGGCACCTGGACTTCTCATGTCAGAAAACAAATGGAAGCACAGGAATTCAGTTGGTCTTATTTTGATTTTGGCGTTGTTTTCAAAGCCTATGATATTGAAAATGGACAGTGGCTGGACGGGTTTTTGAATGCTTTTTTTGATTGAACATACCTTTCTGGATAATTTTCCTGAATTTTGGCTGATTATAAAATCTTTTGGCGATGCATTGGTTATTACTTGCCATTCTCACGGCTGTCTTCTTCGGAGCTTATAACATTTTCATTAAACTTTCTTCCGGGCACATTAATCAGATTGTCGGTGCCGTTATTCTTCAGGTAGTGGCTGCAGTACTTGGAGGCGCAATCCTGTTGATATTAAAATGGACGGATAGCCCCTTGCCGTTTTCCCAAAAAGGCATATTGTATGCAATCCTCGCAGGTGTTTTTGTCGGACTTGCGGAAATAACTTCCTTTTATGTTTTTTCCAGGGGAGTTTCGGCCTCTACAGGCATTCCGGTAATTATTGGTGGTTCCGTAGTTGTTGGTGCTGTACTTGGTTTACTGTT
>QQUB01000637.1 GCA_008501835.1 Bacteroidota bacterium | reverse complement strand
GCCATGCAAAGGCTGGATTCATACACCTTTAAGGGAGTTCCTTTTTCAGCTTGGTTGTACAGGATTGCAAGTAATGAAGTAGCCCAGTATTACCGAAAAAACCAAAAAACAAGAGTGGTCAGTATAGATGAGGACCATGTAAATGAACTGGCAGAAGAATTGGGGACCGTTGAATCCGGGGACCAGTTACAAAATATGATTAGCTTATTAGATACCCTGAAACCCGAGGATCTCGAAATTATTGAAATGCGCTTTTTTGAAGAAAAACCCTTTAAAGAAATCGCAGGGATCCTCGGAATTACTGAAGCCAATGCCAAAATGAAGACCTATAGGATACTTGAGCGGTTGAAAAAGAAAATGGCATAGTTTATTATTAAACGCTTATGAGGAAAAATTACAATTTTAAAATCAATCAAAAACCTTTGACAGGCGATCAAATTGACCGTCACAAGGATTTTGATGCGCTTTTGAAACAAATGGAACAAGGTTCCCCGGTTTCAAAAAAACCTGTCCTCAAAGTCAGAAGACTGGTCTATTGGACCAGTGCTGCCGCTGCCGCCATCGCATTATTCCTCGTTTTCAGAGGGTTTTATTCTACACCAAAAGTCATTAATGAAAAACAATTTTTTGCCCAACAACCTTTTGTCAACGAACCTGTTGATGAGGCCATTCCTTCTTTTTCCCATTATTCTGTAAATCCAAATCAAGGAGGCATCTTCGAATATGAAAGTGGCTCACGGCTTATTGTCCCTTCCGCAGCCTTTATGAATGACAGAGGTAATTTGGTGGAAGGAGAGGTTAACCTCTATTACAGGGAATATACCGACTTCGTAGACTTCTTCATTTCCGGAATGCCTATGACTTATGATTCAGCCGGAATCAATTATCTTCTGGAATCCAGTGGAATGGTTGAAATTTTTGCTGAAAAAGACGGAAAGATGGTAAGGCTTGCTGAAGGGAAATCCATAAAGGTTGAAATGGCAGGACAAATATTCATTTTAACCGGCAGCCAAACTCCTGATTATAATGTTTATCGTTTGGATACAGCTGCTCGTCAATGGGTTTACCAGGATATCGATATGATGCAGTTTGTAGAGGAAGCCCTGGAATATAACGATCCGTTGTACCAATATAAGAAGGTGTTAAAAGATGAACTGGATGAGATCACGATACGGGAAAATGATGCTTTAATTGCTATTGAAAATAATAATCCTGTTCCGGAACCACCTTTGAAGCCTGTTGAAAAAGATAAGAACAGAATTACCTTCGAACTCGACTTCCTCCAGGATAAATTACCAGAAGGCAATGAGTTTCTGTACGGTGGCACCATCTGGCAGTTATCTCCTAATAATCCTGATATTGATCAAAGGGCTTTCCAGGTTGTTTGGGAAGATGCAACCGTCAATAAGCTTAATGGCAACGATTTTGAATTGGAGCTAATCGCTGAAGGTAATCGCCTTAAACTAATCGTGAATCCAGTGCTTACCGGGAAAGATTATGAATTAGCCCTCGAGCAATATGCACAGGAGTTGCTGGTTTATCAAAACCAGGTTGAAGCTCGTGAAAAAGAGCTTCAGAAGGATAAGGTTGCTTTGCATAAAAGGTTTGAGGAACAACGCCAGCTGGCTCGTCAGAAATACCGGGATCAATTGGCTGATTCTGGTGTTGAGCAGGAAGAGAATGAGGGAATTGTTGCCAGGAAGGTCATTAATAATTTCCAGGCCGATAATCTGGGAATCTGGATATGCGCTCGTCCGATAATTCCCGAGCAGGTAAAAGTGAAAGCTCGTTTCGTCGATCAGAATGGGAATGACCTGGAACCATGTGTGGCCTTTATCGCCGATAAAAACCGCAATGTCCTGAAAAAATTTCTTGCTCAGTCAGGAGCAAATGTTTCTTTCGATAGTAATTCGGAAAACATTCTCTGGATGATTCTGCCGGATGGAAGGATCGCTTTGTTCAAGCCGGAACAATTCAAGGCCATTGATAAAAACAAAAAGCGGCATACTTTCGTAATGGAAATTATGGAGAAGGATAAACTCCGGGAGTTTGAGATCAGAGAGGTGCTTCGTTTCTAACCACCTCGTAGCTCAGACTTAAGTCTTAGAATAATCAAAAAATAAAACAAGAGGCCATTTCACGCGTTGAGATGGCCTCTTGTTTTGTACATTAACAACAATCTTGCGAATTTGTATTATGGGAAGTTTTAATTTATCCCTGCTTTGATTAGTTTTGTTGGGTTCATTGGACTTTATTCAAACACCCTTAATGTAATTAAATGACGAAATTCGTCATTTAGAAGATTCAATGCTCAAGTCCCAATTCACAATATCTTTCCTGGTAAATATGCAGTCTATTGTGAGTTGGATGTTGATCGTTGTTCTTTGTTTAAGTTGCTTTACAACTTGAATTATTTATCCCAAAATTAATCATTTATGCCGCTTTGGTTCAGGTTTCGCTTAACACTTGTCTGTTGTCTTTTTGTGCTACGGGGGTATTTGCCGGCTCAGGATGTCACTGTAAGTAATCCTTCAGCATGCGGCTTAAGTATCGACATTCCTGATAATAATTGCACTCCAAACGGAACGATCTATCTTCCTAAAATAGTGGAAATTGAAGAGATGAATACTCCGGGTATTCTGGGGCAAGACGTTTTTTTGAGCGAAGTAAGGTTAATAGTTGATCATACCTGGGTGAATGATCTGAATCTGGTTTTGGTCTCACCTTCCGGAGTTCAGGTTTTACTCACGGCCAATAATGGAGGGGGTGATGATCATTTTGGGGATCCTACAGATGCCACCTGCCAGCAATATACTACTTTTGCCGTCGGAGGGTGTACACCGATCGGAGAGGGAGTAGCTCCCTTTTTGAATGGCCCCTATGAACCTGAGGAACACTTTTATTTATTCAATGATGGTCTTACGGCTGCCAATGGTTCCTGGTTATTACTATTATGCGATGATGCTTTGGGAGATACCGGAAGCCTCGAATTCATAGAATTGGTTTTCGAGCCAATTTCCTGCCTGCCGGTTTCAGATCTTACCGTCATTGATGTGGATACCACCGCAGTTGAACTTTCCTGGGAACCAGACGATTTTTGTGGTACTATCATATTGGAATACGGTCCACCCGGGTTTGTTCCGGGAACAGATTCGTTGGCTATGGGAGGAACTGTTCAGATCGTAGATTGCACTCCCGTGACCTTAACAGGGCTCTTTCCGGATACCGAATACGAACTTTATTTGAGAAGGTATTGTGAATTAACCGGTTTGTTTTCTCCAAATGGTTGCCCGATATCGTTTACAACAGGCTGCCAGCCACCTCCGGTTTCTTCCTTTGAAAATTTTGATAACCAGTCTGCCTGTGTCGGCAATTGTCTGGTGAACTGTGACATTGAAGGCGTTTGGAAAAATGCCAGGGATGATGATATGGATTGGATCATAATGTCCGGCCCGACCAATACCCCAGGAACAGGACCACAAGACGATGTTGGTCAGGGAGGAAATTATATTTATATGGAAACCTCCGGCTGTGAACCGGATATGGAAGCCATTTTGTATTCTTCCTGTATACAATTAAATAAACAAGGTACCGATACCTGTCATTTATCATTTTACTATCACATGTTTGGTTTTACCATTGGTTCCTTAAAACTGGAGGTTTCTGATGATGGCGGTTTTACCTGGACTGCACTTTGGGAAAAAATCGGCAATCAAGGCGATGAATGGTTTAAAACATTTATAGGTCTGGGAGATTACGAGGACGGGGAAATTCTGCAATTCAGATTTATTGGGGAAAAGACCAGCGGCCTGAAAGGAGATATTGCTCTGGATGAAATCGTCATATATGGTTCACAGGTGGTGGGTGAGCCAGAAGCTATTTACTATTTTGACAGTGATGGAGATGGTTTTGGAAATGATGCCATTTATGTTTTAAGTTGCTCCGGGAACCCTCCTGACAATTATGTATCCACTCCTGGGGATTGCAATGATAATGATGAAAATATTAATCCCGGGGCAGAGGAAATCTCCTGCGACGGAATCGATAATAACTGTAATGCCGCTGTTGTAGATGATGATATCATTTTGCCGCCACCTCCTGCGGTTGGTGATACTATTTGTTCGGGTGAAATACCAACTTTATGTGCCACGCCGGTGGAAGGGAATTTCATCTTATGGTACGATGCAATTCAGGTGGACAGTGTTGTAGGATTTGGCAATTGTTTCAGCCCTGTTGACCTTCCGGTCAATAATAGCCCTGTACCAGTTGAATTTACCTATTTGGTAGGGCAAACGCTTGATTTTGATTGTTTTACAGTAGATCTTGCTGAGGTCAAAGTGATCATAAACCCTCTACCAGATGTTTCTACATCAGCCATGCCGGAGATTTGCCCGGGGGAGAGTTTTAATCTTGCTTCCCTGACCATTGAAGATGCGAATTTTACCGGAGGTGATGTAACTTACCATTATGCTGCTCCGGCAAGCATGGAGAATATGATCAATCCCCCGGTAGTTGAACCATTGGTAACGACAGATTATTATTTTTTAATGACCAGCCCTGACGGATGTACCGATGAAGGAGTTGTTACGGTAACTGTAAAACCTGGGCCCGAACTGTCCTTTATGCCTTCTGATTCATTTTCACTTTGCAGGGAATCTTCAGGGGTGATCCAGGTTGAGGCAACCGGAGGGACGGGGGTTTACGATTACTTTTGGAGTACAGGAAGCAGTGAATCACAAATTGAGGTTGGAGCAGCATTTCTAGCCGGTACACTTGACGTATATGCGGTAACGGTTTCAGATGAGGAAGGGTGTTTTTCCATCGACAGTGTACAGGTCACTACCACCAATAGTATTGATTCAGTAAAGGTTTTAGTTAATGATGTTACGGAATGTGATGGTACGGATGGTCAGATTGCCGTGATCCCTTTAAACGGAACTCCTCCGTTTGATTTTTCCTGGACCGGGGCAGATGGGGTAATGGGGAGTTTGTCAGGAGTTACGGATACAGCTTTCATAACATCTTTGCCTCAGGGTGTTTACAGAATCGAAATAACGGATAATTCAGAAGAAATGTGCACCTTTAATCTCCGCAATGTAATTGTTCAGGGACCGGGGGTTGTTATTATGCCTCCGGATGTTGAGGATGTTTCCTGTTTTAATGCCGATGACGGAGAAATATGCCTGAACATTCAAGGTAATGGAAGTGTGGAATTTGACTGGAGTACGGGAGATACTACCTTATGTGTGAATGAACTTGGAGGAGGCGAATATTCCGTAACCATTACGAGTGGTGACTGTGAAAGTGTTTTGGTTCAGATAATTATAGAGGAACCAGACTCGCTTTTTGCAGTATTTGATGTCAATCAGCCTTCGT
>QQUB01000195.1 GCA_008501835.1 Bacteroidota bacterium | reverse complement strand
TAAAAGATATTTTTCTAGCCATTTGATTAGAGCATCCAAAAGGGCACTTTTGGCTTTGGAGAACCCTGACCAATCCGGGCCTACCAAAGCATTTATTTCTTCGGCATTTGCTTCCGCTATACAGTTTGTAATTAGTTGCACAAGGGTTTTCTTAGCTGAAGAGGCCGATTGAGGATTTGGATTATACTGTGTGACATAATGTACAAAATGGTATAGTTGCTTCAAGTCCTTAATATTAATCAAATCCTGATAGGTTGGCACTATCGTTTCTAATACTCTGAGATCATCAATCTCTGGAACTTCCAAGGAGAATTCTTTGATCAATGACTGTAAAGCTGCAGAGGATTCCCGGTTGCCGGCAAGAATGTTTGCAGTTTGTGAATCCATGTTTTCATTACAATTCGATCCAATTAGTTTGAACCTTGTTCTTAACCAATTCATTTCAAATCTTGCAGGAATAAACTTCAGGTTAAGAAAGGTGGCATCGATTTTCTTAGGATCAAATGCCCCTCCAATTCTTGTTTTAACTTTTACCGTATCCGGGAGATTTGGCCAAATGTGGCTAATCCAATCAAAATAGCCTTCTTCACCAATCCAAATGATAGTATTATCAAAATCAAGGTGGTTTACCATCCCGTTAATAGCTCCTGCTATTTGTCCGGAAACGGTGCCTTGGGACGCTGATCTGTTTTGGGGTTGAAGATCAATGGGCTTTAATTTGGCGGTTTTATCAATTTTGTCAAAAAGCAACGGCACCAATTGTGTAATATCCTGGATTTTCAGATAGTCTTCTTTTTCGATAATTAAAACATGGGAAAAAATTCTTCCTTTTCGGACTCCTGGAGAATGGTCAGGAAAGGATTTTATTAGAAGATAATAACCATTTTTGCAAAACCCCCGAATTATTGGTTCGGATAATGTTGTGCCAGGAGGGCGATCCATTAAGTCAGTAGAGTTGCAAAGTCTTCTGGGGATATCGGATCTCGAAAAAGAAGATGCTAAAAGAGTATAGCCTATATTGTCACCATATATTGCCTGCTGGATGCTTATCATAGGTTAAGGGCAATTTCAATTAAGCGGGTTAAATCAGATTCTTGACTATTGTTATCCAAAACAAGATACCCAAAGGACTCAGGTAGTTCTTCTATATATTTTCTTTTAGCCTCATCATCATTAAGTGGAAATCCCTGGGCGGAAAGTCCAATTATTTGATAACTACCGTCTTGCCAAAGGGCATCTACAAAGTGATGAAATAAAGGCAATCGTTTTTTTAGTTCCTCTAATGGAGTAATTGCTGTATGCAATTCATCCCAACAAGTAAGGACAATTAGAAGCTTTGGGGAATGAATTTGGGACTTGATACCCGTACCTCTTGCGTGGAGGAGAGCCTGAAGGAGCTCAATAAATTCATATTGATCCGAGAGTTCGTTTTGGTTCTCTGATGATTTTTCATCCTGATCAATCTCGATAAACCCTTTTGCACTTAAATCGTAGGGATGGTAAATTTCGAGTGGTCGGATAAAAAGAATCCACCGGTCGTTGGATTTTGCTCTTTTTATCCATTTTTTATCATATTCGAGAAGATTTGTAATTTGATGGACCTGTTCTCCTCCATAATCCTTGAATATCAAATCATAATCATTCCCATTCAAACTGACGGGGATCACAACCTCTACATTTTCATCCGCCGGAGTGGCTTCTGTCTCCAGGCCATTGGCTAAACGATCACAGGCTTTTTGGATTCCTGTGAGGTCTTCAGGAGCCCTGGCAAGCTTGATCTTTCCATTATTAGCCTCAATACGGGTATATAGCTGAGCCTGAAAGGTAGTTTTACCAGAGTTGGGCCGACCAATGATTAAGGTTGAATTATTTATTTCCATAACTTCCTTGGTATTTGAAGAAAAAATCTTTGGTTTCCCCTAAGTCGGGGCTGATCTTCATCGTCTGTGGTTGGCTAAGTTCATTCAATAGGTATTCGGTCACTCGTAAATTGTTGACATGACATAAAGTGTCCGGGTCCGTTTCTGAAAAATTGCTGATTTTAATGGAAAGAGCCTTTGGGAACTGCTTCGCAATAACGTCTTCAATTGCACTCTTAATATTGGAAAGAGCCTGATCCAAAAGGTCTGCTTTAGACCAGACAATGACAATAGGGCGATTATTTAAGTCTGCTTTAACCTGACTGGCGAGCTGGGAGATTTTTCTTTTGGCGACTCCCTTTTCTTTTATGATCGCTTCACTATCTATAAAAAAGATAAAAGCATGAGATTGTTGGTATATCCATTGGGCATTTACAGCGTTTTCATCATGAATGTTTCCTGCCCATAAAGTAAAAACTTCACCAGAAGAATCCGCAAAAAGGATATCATAAAAGTGGTTTTCCTTTCGTAGAGCCAGATGGTACAGGCTATAAAAATCCGGATTGGAAGGAGTTGGTTCAGGGAACTCTGGTTGTCCATTGGACTGGATACGAAGGTATTTTGCCAGCGTTTCCCAGGCAATCAGGGTATAACTTCCTGCAAAACACCACTGTTCAAACTTTTTGCCATTAAACAAAAGAGTGTAAAGCATTCCAAGGTAAGAAGTCTTTCCAGCCGAAGCTGCTCCGATAATGCCTATGATTTTTGGAGAAGACCGATGAGAAACAAGGCTTATTTCGGAGGGTTGCAGGGCGACTCCCGACCAGGGAATAGTGGTAATTTGCCCCTTTGATTGCATTTGGGAGGCCTTCTCTTCCTTATTAGATTTATTATATGAAGGACATTTTAAAAATTCTTGGTTTGTGAACTTTTTACACAATCCTTTGGGGGCATTGCAACCGGGTTCCTGGCATCTTTCTCGCATCTGATTCTATCTTTTTGTTTTTGCAATCTTGGTAGCCTGTAAGTCATGAAATAACCAAACAGCCAAATCACCAAGAGCGATTTCAGCGGTCTTGCTAATACCTGTTTCAGTAAAAATATCCGATGAGTTTTCTTTATTCAAGTAATTGGCAAGAGCCGTCCCAAAGGATTTACGTCCTTCCCTTTCTTCGGATAACGAGAGGAGTGATGATCTTTCAATTTCATTCAGTTGAGAGGCTCTATCCATCCAATCTGAAAAAGGTTGCGGCGAGTCTATTTGGTCACCATAGATATCCTTTAATGTTTCCCTGAGTAAAAAATCAACACTATGAGGGTAAATGGGATGAACCATTTGAGCTAAATCGACAGCCATAGATATTGCTGAGGAAACGGATTCAAGGGAACGATAGGATTTGTCTTGAGAAGGAGAGTAAAGGGTTTGTTTCCACCAGAGTAATTCACTGCGTTTATTGTTGGCAATAGCCCTTTGGGTAATTGAACTTGAAGTCTCTAAAACGAAATTTGAAAGTGGTTTTTTTATGTCTTCCTGTAGAGATATGGCGATTGCATTAAAATTCTTTCCTAAAGCCGTTAAAGAAGTGTTCCATTCTTTTGCCAATCCTTCTGCTGCACGTGAGGCAAAAGGAGCGGCCCAAAGGTGGTTATTCGGTGTTTGAGGATTACTTCCGATATTTTTACTGTGCGCAGCCCATCCAGTATGTTGAGCAGCGGCAAGCAAATGATCTTCAATATCATCCTTACTTATGGATGGTATTTCGACGGATTTTATTTCTATATTGATTGCTTCAAAAGAGTCAGGATCAACAGCATGGTTTATGCTCCAATGATTATGACTCAATGCTTCAATTTTATTTCCAATTTCCTTTAAGAATGGACCAATTATTTCTCTCTCTTCTGACATATTGAAGAATGAGACCACATCCCGACTTGTATGCCATATAATGGCAGCTAAATCTTCTTCCTTGATAAGTCGATTAAGGGCTTCAAGGATGACAACCCGTATATAAGTAGTGGCTATTTCTCCCGTATTTGTGACACTGTTTTTGAAGGCCGGCCATTTAGAAATTAGTATTTTTTCAACCTCAAGAACTACGGGGTCATTTTCATCGATAAGGGGGTCCAAACCAACCAAAGTGAAAGGAATGATCTTGGTCTTTTTCTTTTTTAGCCTTTTGACGACTTCCGTAATAGCTCTATTTAATCGTGTAACATCATCGTCGTTAGAGGTTCTAAGATGTTGGCTGGTGAGGTAATTTTGGAGTAATGAATTGGTCATTTTAAAATCTTTACAATTTTATTGTCAATAATTGGGCCATCGCGAAAAGTATGCCAGATTGTCAGTTAAATTGCATCCTTTCCTTTGGCAAAAGGTAGAGTTGACTGATTTTTTGACAACTATTCAAAATAGCTTGCGCAAATGAAGAGATTCACAAGAAACTTCAGTGACTTGATAGTGCGGAATTCATTTTTCGGTCATGGCGAATGACCTGTTAGGAAAATTATTCTGCGACCGTTTTTTGCCCGCCGGGAGGCGGGCCGCGCGGTGCACGGATATTCGCAAAAGAGTGATGCCATTTGAGGCAGCGAGCTGAAAGGAAAAGAACAACTGCCGGGAAAAGAACATCCTCTCCCAGCTTTATTGTTTTGGTGCTTAATCCATACTGCCATCAATCTTCAGTATACGGTTCACCGCTTTTTGAGCTTCTGCTGCCGCTTTGAAGAGTAGCTTTTTATCGGCTTTGAGTACCTTCAGCCAGCCTTGAAGATAGGCTGCACTGTTTTCGGTCAGAGGCGCGGAATCAATTCCAGCATGGGCGCAGAGGAAGGAAGCACCCATTTCGGCATTGGGTCGAGAAGGTCGTGCCTCAGAGAGGACACGCCTTTCCCGCCCACCGAACCGAACGTGATAGTTTCCCATCATTCGGCTCTCCATACTTACTTATCGAATCTCTTTCGTGTGTGTAATTTTCCAGCGTGAAGTGTGTTATGGCAAGGAACACACAAGACAATCCTTTTACGTTTTCTAGCAGCAGCCACTTGTTTCCAAAGTGGAGAATCTTTCATGTCAGACATTCGTCTAGCATGATGAATCTCACATGGAACATTTGTAGCTCCACAATATTCGCAACGATTGGCTCGAAGTCTATCTAGCACATCCGACCTGCCCAAGGTAAAATAGGCGTAAGGATATGTATCTACCTTTTGTCCTAGTCGAGGTAGATTTTTAATATCCTTGATGTTGAATATTGCTAGTCTTCTTTCCTTACCTTTAACTTTGAATCGAACAAATAAACCGTCCCTCGACTTCAGTCGTTTCACTATCTTGTTTACTGAACATTTATGCTTATAGGCTAAGGTCTTGAGTAGGCTGGTTTGCCATAAATACCAAAGTTTTCTTAGACTAAATTTGACACAAAATGCTAGTCGATAGTAATTGGCAAAACCTCGCATTTCTGTATTGTATGCTAGTACAATTTCCACCATTGAACTGTCAATGAGGTATTTACGATGTATTGCTTTTAATCG
>QQUB01000048.1 GCA_008501835.1 Bacteroidota bacterium | reverse complement strand
AATCGCCTCCTCCAACGAGGCAACGATGAGTTTTCTGCCAAATTTCTCTATCAGTTGATTTAGGAAATGAATGGTTTACTGAACATTGTGCTCTGTATCGATATGCAGGAAAGGAAAAGGAATATTGGCAGGGTAAAAAGCTTTTTGAGCTAAATGAGCGAGTAAAATGGAATCTTTGCCTCCGGAAAATAACAAGACCGGTTTTTCAAACCTCGCTGCCACTTCTCTGAGAATATAAATCGCTTCAGCCTCAAGCTCCGATAAATGTTCCAATGCGTAGGTCATGATTCATTTTTGATCAATGGCCGAATGTAATTTATTACCCTTTCAATGGTATCCGGGATATTTTCATTGGTAGTGTCCAAAATGAGATCAGGATCAACTGGCGGTTCGTAAGGCGAATCAATGCCGGTAAAACCTTTGATCTCACCTTTTCTGGCTTTTTTATACAGCCCTTTGACATCCCTGCTTTCACAAACCTCCAACGGTGCACTCATATAAACTTCAATGAAATCTTCCTCTCCAATTATACTTTTAGCCATTTGCCTGATTTCGCGAGTAGGGCTGATAAAAGCCGCAATGCTTATCACTCCGCTATTGAGAAATAATTTGGCAACCTCAGATATACGCCGGATATTTTCATATCTGTCCTCCAAACTGAAACCAAGGTTATTATTGATCCCGCTTCGGATATTATCTCCATCCAATACTTCGGTCAGGAAACCTTCTTCAAAAAGTCGTTGCTCTACCCCAAGAGCCAGGGTACTTTTTCCGGAACCGGACAATCCGGTCAACCAGATTACTTTACTCTTTTGATTGAGCAAAGCCTGTTTCTCCTGCCGTCCGGCAAGTTTTTTAAATATTGGATGAATGTTTTCAGGCATAGTTTTGTTATCCGTTAAACGGGGACGAAGTTAAAAGGAAAACCGGAAAGTTTAAATAATCCCTTGTGCTTAAACCGTAATGAGTCACTTATCAAATCTTGTTTTGGCGTACATTTTAGTATAATTTGAAAAAACATTTTTACTACGCAAAAAGATTGCGCAACAGGTCTTTTTCTTTGCTTTTGTAAATGACAACCACAAAAAACTAAATACTTTTAAATAAAATCATCTAACAGATGGAATTCAAAAAACTGGAAGCAAAAGGGTTGATCACTATCAACAAACATCCGGAAGTTCCGTTGTTCATTGCCAACTATACGGCCAGGGTTCAGTATGAACAACTTTGGGATGAGGCATTATTGCAGTGTCGCGGATTGATATTCGATCAGCACGAAAACATCATTGCACGCCCTTTTCGTAAGTTTTTCAATCTATCCGAACATCAACCAAATGAGATCCCCAAAGAACCATTTGAAGTTTTTGAAAAAATGGATGGAAGTCTTGGTATTTTGTACTGGATCGGTGATAAACCCTTTATCGCCACAAGAGGTTCCTTTACCAGTGAACAAGCTATTGAAGGAACCCGTATCCTGCATAAAAAATATGCCGGACTTTTTGACAAAATCAACAGAGAGGCCACTTATCTTTTTGAGATCATTTATCCTAACAACAGGATTGTGGTGGATTACGGAAACCAAAAAGACCTTATTCTTCTAGCGGTAATCGACAATAAAACCGGTAAAGACCTACCTCTTCCGGATATTGGTTTCCGTTTGGTCAATCGATATTTCGATATCAATGATGTGAAAGAACTGGTGGCTCTTGAAGTAGACAACAAAGAAGGATTTGTTGTTAGATTCCAATCAGGATTTCGGGTGAAAGTAAAATTTGCGGAATACATAAGGCTGCATAAGATTGTTACCCAGGTTTCCTCAAAAATGGTGTGGGAATACCTGAAGGAAGGGAAATCTATGGATGCCCTGCTGGAGGAAATTCCGGATGAATTATACGATTGGGTTAAAACCACTAAGGGTGATTTGATCAGGCAATTTGAAGAAATTGCCAAAAAAGCAGAAGAAGCACTTGAAGATATTTTGGCAGATTTACCGGAAGGATTTTCTGATAAGGACTTTGCACTGAAAGTTGTTGGTCATGAATGCACACCTCTGCTTTTTTCACTTTATAAAGGAAAAGATATTTCGGACAGAGTCTGGCGAATGATCAAACCTGAATTTGAAAAACCTTTTTCTGTATAGATATTATTTCACACTTAATTGGATATTAGGAGAGGATTACTTTCAATAAGAAGTTATTTTATGAAAATTAGTTTTTTTTGACCACAGGGTTCACGGAGAAAGCACAAAGGTCACTGAGTATGTACTTAAAAACTTTGAACTATTGGAACACCTTGGACTATTGGAACCTAAGTTCTGTCCACATCCTTATTTTTAAACAACTTTAATAAAATTACCACAAACATGAAAACAGTTTGGATATATAAAGGATTACCGGCTTCGGGTAAGAGTACTGCTGCCAAAAAGGTTTTGGAAAGAAATCCCGGAAAATATAAACGAGTGAATAAAGATGACCTTCGCCTGATGCTGGATGCTTCGCATTGGAGTAAACACAACGAAAAGTTTATTCTTCAGGTTCGTGACAACATCATTTTCGAAGCCTTGAAAAATGGTCAGCATGTGATCATTGATGATACTAACCTGCATCCGAAACACGAGCAGAAAATCCGGGAGTTAGTCAAAACTTTCAATGACGCACATGAAAGCAATACCCAGGTCAAAGTCAAATTCTTTGATGTATCTGTAGAAGAATGTATTCAACGTGATTTAAAGCGACCGAACTCGGTGGGTTCGGCTGTTATCACAAAAATGTACAAAGATTTCCTGGCTCCTTCCGGAAATGGAAAAATGTTACAGGATACAACTTTACCGGCGGCGATTATTGTAGATGTTGACGGTACACTTGCCGATAAAGGTAAGAGAAGTCCTTTTCACTGGGATAAAGTAAAGGAAGATACCGTTAAAGAAGAGATTCGTGAGATCGTTAACCGGTACAAAGCAGATACCAGGATCATCATTTTTACAGGACGTGATGGAATTTGCGAAGCGGATACCAGAAGCTGGCTGGAAGAAAATGATATTCACTTTGATGAATTGCATATCCGGCCAAAAGGCAATATGGAAAAAGATTCCATCATCAAACGCCGAATGTTCGACGAGAATGTGCGTGGAAAATTTTATGTCCGCTTCGTTCTGGATGACAGAAACCAGGTGGTAGACATGTGGCGAAAGGAGCTGGGACTGGTTTGTTTGCAGGTTGACTACGGCGATTTCTAAAGGTTTTTCAATTAATATTTCTTTCAATTTTACCTCTATGAAAAAATATAGTTGTTAATCGATTCATTAGGAAAATTTGAGTCTATTTGTTCTTTCTCTTTGCTGCGCCTAATGCCGGCGAGGCATATCCTTTTTTCCGGCTAAAAAAGTATACAAAAAAGCCTGAAAATAAAAGGCGGCAAGGTTTTGCTTGGCTTTCTTGATTGGAAAAATCAGGTTTCACTAAAACTGTTTCGTTGGATAAAAACCTACTTCCCCGATTAACGACACTTTTTTTAGGAATCTTGAATTTAAGTTGTTTGTAAAACCTTTTCGAAAACCAAAGATCTGTGCTTTAAGTCGTTCCTCGAAGCCGTTGACGCTTTTTATCTCCTGGGGCCGCTGTATATTTTCAATCGTAAATCAAATCTTTCACATGAAATCAAAAATTCCCGACGGGCCACAGTGGCTCACCCCTCCAAAATTGTGTCCGCGGCTAATAGGGCTACCTAAGTGAAAACGAATACAAAATTCCAGTACAATCGGCTCAATAATAATTTAATCATCTCAACCATTCCAGCACTATAAAAAAGCAGCAATTTTGGTTGAATTCTTATCCTACTAGCCATACTTAAGCCTTTCCCAAACTCTTCCAAAAAAGCAAAAGCCACATTGGCCCGTCTAGCGTTTTTGCTTCCTTTTTTGGCAATGAAAAAAGGAAGAGCCCCGCTGGCTTGAAGCGCTGTTAAAATGGATCTTCGATCTTTTATATAACCTTCTATATTAAACAAGAACTTAATTTTTTAAAGAATTTGGCAGATATTATTTCAATATCTGCCATTTCTTTCGTCTTAAACAAAATATTATATCTTTTTAGACTCCTATCTGACAATTCAACAACTACCATTCTCCCTAATTCAAAATATTGATATATATTTGGCTGCAACACCAGAATCTATACCCCCGACTTCACTAAGCACATTTCTTTTTTCTCTCTCTTTTTCTGAATGATCAATGTTCAGGTTCGGTTTTTATTGCCACGCATCAAATAACCGCCCTCAACATTAATTATTAGGCGTATTATTCAACTATCTTAAATTCAAAAATTAATAACGAATGAGAGTACTCAACTACCTTCTTTCCTTTACATTAATTCTGGCTTTCAGCACAGGTATTATGGCACAAAGAAACTGTGGTTCCATGGAATATCTGGATGAGCAATTGCAAAATGATCCCAAACGGGAGGCAAAAATGGAAGCCATTGAGCGTTTCACCAGAGACTTCATCGAAGACAGCGACCGTGCTGTAACTGGTGTTGTTACTATTCCTGTAGTAGTTCACGTTATTTACAACAACTCTTCAGAAAACATCAGTGACGCTCAGGTTTTATCACAGATCACTGTGTTAAATGAGGATTTCAGAAGAACAAACAGCGATGCTGACAACACATGGTCGCAGGCTGCTGATTCTGAAATTGAATTCTGTATGGCTACCGTGGACCCTAATGGTAATCCAACGAATGGTATCACCAGAACATCCACTTCAGTAACCGCATTCAGCACTAATGATAACATGAAATTCAACTCTTCCGGAGGTCATGATGCCTGGCCGGCGAGTGATTATCTGAATGTTTGGGTTTGTGATATCAGTGGAGGAATTTTGGGTTATGCACAATTTCCAGGAGGACCTGCCTCAACGGATGGAGTTGTAATCGATTACCAGTATATGGGAACTATCGGAACAGCAACAGCACCTTTTGATCTTGGAAGAACCGGTACCCACGAAGTTGGTCACTGGTTAAACCTGCGCCACATTTGGGGTGACGGTAATTGTAATGCGGATGATTTTGTAGCAGATACTCCAACATCAGATGCTGCAAATTACGGTTGTGCAACTGGTCATGTATCCTGTAACTCTACTGATATGGTAGAAAACTATATGGACTATTCCGATGATGCTTGTATGAACCTTTTCACGGAAGGACAAAAATCAAGAATGAGAGCTTTGTTCGACACCGGTGGTGCTCGTCAAAGTTTGCTCAACTCCAACGGATGTGGAGAAGGTACAACTCCTACCTGTGATGATGGCATTCAGAATTGTGATGAGGAAGGTGTAGACTGCGGTGGTTCTTGCCCTAACCCTTGTCCTGGTTGTGAAGATAATGAAGTGACTATTACCATTAACCTCG
>QQUB01000829.1 GCA_008501835.1 Bacteroidota bacterium | reverse complement strand
AATGGTCATTCAGGGAAAGTGAACTGGGCGTAGATTATGTGCATGAGGAAAATGATTTTGTAGAATTTAACAGGGAAGTTTTGATTCCTTTCTCCACATCCACGGAAGGGCCCGGGCTGGCAGTGGGAGATATCAACGGTGATGGTCTGGACGACTTTTTCGTAGGGTCTCCCAAATGGGGCAGGAGTGGCCTTTATTTCCAGACGGCCAATGGTGGCTTTGAGAGAATTGACAATGAAACCATGCGTCTGGATAGTGTCAGGGAAGAGATTGATGCACATATTGTCGATGTGAATAATGATGGAGCTAAGGATTTGATAATTGCTTCCGGAGGGAATGAATTCAGACTGAATAGTGATAATAACGCACCGGTTCTGTATTTGAATGATGGCTCGGGAAATCTTTCCCGTAAATCAGATGCCTTCGGAGAAGTACGATTAACAGCTGGAACCCTGCAGGTAATAGATTTTACAGGTGACGGTGCCCCGGATATTTTTCTAGGTGCCAGAGCTCAGCCCTGGGCGTACGGAGAGATACCAAAATCATATTGCCTGGAGAATGATGGCCAGGGGAATTTTAAAGATGTAACTACAGACTGGTTGCCCGACGAAGGGATGATCGGTTTTGTTAAGGGAAGTGCTCTTGCAGATATCAATGGAGATGAAAAAGAGGACATCGTTCTGGCTTTGGAATGGGATGGTATTAAGACACTTGTGAATAAAGGAGGTAAATTCAACCTGACTGAATCCATCAGCGGAAAGGGCTGGTGGAATTTTGTGGAAACATCAGATATTGACAATGACGGGGACCTTGACTTAATCGCTGGAAACCTTGGATTAAATACGAGGCTTAAGGTCAAACCAGGAGAGCCGGTCAGGATGTATTATAATGATTTTGATGATAACGGCACAAAGGAGCAGTTACTGAGCTATTACGTCATGGGGAAAGAAGTTCCTTATAACACCAAAAAAGAGATTCAAAGTCAGTTGCCTTTTGTCAAAAAGAAATTCGTTTATGCCAGTGATTTTGCCGAGGCTCAGTTTGCCGATATTTTCCCTGTTGAAAAGCTGGATAATTTTTTCGAGGCAGATGAATTCAGAAACATGATATTTATCAATGACGGCAGAGGCAGATTTGAAGCAAAGCCCCTTGGGTTTGATGCACAACAGAGTACTTATTATGCTGCCAGACCTTTTGATGCCAATGGGGATGAACTACCCGATTTTCTTCTGATGGGGAATTATTATGATGCCAATATCACTATGGGGCGGTACGATAATAATTTCGGAACCATTTTGATCAATCGTGGGGATGGCGAATTTGATATTACTCAACCGGGAGGGGATATTCTTTTTGGGCAGGTAAAAAATATTCAAAAGATAGATGTATCCGGCAAAGAATACTGGATCATCGCCAGAAATAATGAATCATTGAAAATTGTAGAATTTACCGGAAAAAATAATTTGAACTAGGAGTTTGCCCAAATTTTAGATCAATTGAAAATCAGTCATTTATTTTAATTGGTGAATTTGGCCACAAGGTTGGAAAGTTGGAAGACTGGATAATTGGATGAATTGTATCTTTTTCCTGTTATCCATCCTTCCATTTCATCCATCTTTCCTTGAATTTTAGAATTATTTCCTGGTTTTAGGGAATATTTTAGATGGAATTTTAAAACATATTTTAATCATGAAAAATACACTACTAATAATTTCGTGTTTCTTCTTTTTTACAACCCTTCATGCACAATCTGCGTGGGAAGTGGAAGCAGTAGATATTGATCCAAACAATTATTATGGAGTAACGGTGGCCAACGGGGTTATCGGTATAGTTTCCTCTCCTGACCCCTTGAAAGTGCAGGATGTGGTGTTAAACGGAGCCTACGACTATTATCAGCGAGGCAGGGTTTCCAATATTCTAAAATCGTTTAATCATCTGAATGCTGATCTCGTCATTGACGGGCATATGATGCATAGGGGGAATATCAAAAACTTCCGCCAGACTTTGGATATGAAAACCGCTATGCTAAAAACCACTTTTGATCATGAAGGAAAAGCATCGATTGAAAGTGAAATGATGGCACTGAGGCATTTGCCTTATACAGCCATGATGGTGGTTAGGGTTAAGGCCCATCAGGATATTGAAATCATGCCCATCTCTACTATAGTTGCACCCGTTCATTTGAATGATGTTCGAAATTATTATGCGGAGATTGATCGCCCTCATGTCAAGATACCTTTGATGACTTCTGTAGCAGACAGCCCCTCTGGAAGGTTAAAAGTGGCTGCGAGTAATAGTATTATCTTTGAGGAAGAACATGGCCATGAGCCAGTTTTGATCCATGAGGATTGGGATTATAATCGTCACCTGATGAAGTTTTCAAAAAAGATCAAAGCAGGGGAGACCTATACTTTCAGCATTGTGGCTTCCACCACTTCTTCGGAGCAATACGAAGACCCTCACAATGAGGCGGAAAGGTTAACCATATTTGCCCGTCTGGAAGGTCGTGAAAGATTGTTGGATCGCCATCTTCAGGCATGGCAGAAATTGTGGGATACCGGAAATATTGAAGTAGAAGGCAATGTTGAAGTTACCAGGGATATCCGGTTTGCCTTGTATCACTTGTATTCCTTTGCCCGTAAGGGAACGGCTTATTCATTGTCGCCTATGGGTTTGTCTGGTTTGGGATATAACGGTCACGTATTCTGGGATACCGAATTGTGGATGTATCCACCTATCCTCATGTTGCAACCGGATATGGCCAGGTCACTTTTGGAATATCGTTTTGAAAGACTCGAAGCTGCCAAACAGAATGCATTTGCACATGGCTATGATGGTGCAATGTATCCATGGGAGTCTGCTGCTGATGGGTCTGAAGATACGCCCGTCTGGGCACTAACAGGTCCCTTTCAGCATCATATTACCGGATGTGTAGCGTGGGCCGCCTGGAAGTATTATCAGGTGACTGGAGATAAGGACTGGCTGGAAACGAGAGGTTGGCCTCTCCTGGAAAACTCTGCAAAATTCTGGGCAAGCCGTGTGGAAAGAAATGGCCCCGGGCAGTACGATATCAAAAATGTGATCGGCGCCAATGAATGGGAGGAGAATATTGACAATAATGCTTTTACCAATGGAATGGCCATAACGGCGTTGAAATATGCAACGGAAGCTGCAAAAGTACTTGGAAAAACGCCAAACCCGGACTGGATGCATGTAGCGGAAAATATTCCAATCCTGCAATTCCCGGATGGGACCACCAGAGAAAATGCCACTTATAACGGTGTTATGATCAAACAAGCCGATGTGAACCTGCTGGCCTACCCATTGGATGTGATCACTGATAAAAAACAAATCAAAAAGGATCTCGATTACTATACCGAAAGGATGGCTCCTGATGGGCCGGCAATGGGTTTTGCAATTCTGGCGATACTCAATCAACGATTGGGCAACCCGGCAAAGGCAGCCTCTATTTTCTCTAACAGTTACAAACCCAATGAGGTGCCACCATTTGGAGTGATTGCCGAAACAGCGGGTGGAACCAATCCGTACTTCGCCACCGGAGCCGGCGGAATGCTACAGGCCGTTCTTTCAGGGTTCGGCGGGTTACAGATTACCAATAACGGGATCGAACAAACGAACTACAAATTGCCTGATTCCTGGAACAAACTGATCATTACCGGAGCAGGAAAGGATGATAAAAAATATGTGATTGAAAATAAATAGAAGGTTGTAAGGACAAATTGCGACAAGGGCAGAAGGACATAAGGGTTCCAGGAATTTTTATACCTTCTGTCCTTTTGTCCCTCCGTCCTTTATTCCTTTTGTCCTTCTGTCCTTTATTCCTTTTGTCCCTCCGTCCTTTATTCCTTTTGTTATATTCACCTACACAAAACACCTAATCATGAAGAATCTACTGATCAAAATTTCCATTTTCATTAACTACTTTGTATTCGCGATCCTCCTGAACAGTGTTGGGGCTGTTATCCTGCAATTACAGCGCAACCTGGATATTTCCAAGGCAGACGTTTCGATCCTCGAGGGTTTTAAGGATATTCCAATTGCAGTAGCTTCTTTTTTTGTAGCTTCTTTTTTACCTAAACTGGGGTTAAAGCGGGGGATGAGCATTGGGCTCCTGGCAGTGACCATTGCTTGTTTTTTTATGCCAATGATCCAGGCGGAATTCTGGCATTTTAAGTTGTTGTTTGCCACTACAGGTGTCGCCTTTGCCATTATAAAGATCGGGGTATTTGCCACTATTGGTCTTGTGACCAACACGGAGCAGGAACACCGAAGTATCATGAGTTGGATCGAAGGGTTCTTTATGATTGGCGTATTGGTGGGTAATTTGTTGATCAGCCTTTTTATTGATGACAATAATCCAAAGTCTACAGAGTGGTTGAATGTTTATTGGTTGCTGGGAGGGCTTTCTGCTCTGGCAATGATTTTGTTGATGGTTTCTTCACTGGATGAGTCAAAGGCACATAAGGAAGGCAATGCTCTGGCGGAAGATTTTGTGGATATGATCAAATTGCTGGCCAAACCTTTGATCCTGGTATTCATCATTAGTGCTTTTCTGTTTGTTTTGATAGAGCAGAGTTTTCAGACCTGGATGCCGACTTTTTATAAAAGTGTATTGAGTGTACCTGCATCTATGGGAATACAGGCAGCCTCCATTCTCGCTGGTGCTTTTGCCCTTGGCCGGATTGCTGCCGGTTTTGTGCTTAAAAAAATGAAATGGTTGCCCTTCCTGCTGATATGTCTGGCATTGCTTGCCGGGTGTATCATCATCAATCTGCCTTTGGCCAATGCAGCCGAAATTTCAGAGGATATCAGCTGGTTTAATGCACCACTTATTGTTTACTTATTCCCACTGATGGGTATCTTTCTCGCACCGATTTATCCAACCATCAATTCCGTGGTTCTGACCGCTATTCCAAAATACCTGCACAGCTCCATGTCAGGGCTGATCGTAGTATTTTCGGCACTTGGAGGTACTTTCGGTTCAATGATCACCGGGCATTTGTTTGAAGCTTTTGACGGAGCCACTGCATTTTACCTGGCGTTAGTTCCGATTGCATTATTGGCAACTTCCCTTTTTATTTTGAACAGGATGTTTATCAAAAAACCTCTTAATGAAAGTTGATTTTCAAACATTGTTCCTTTATTCCCTAATTTCATTGTTCCCTTAAAATAAAAGCCATGCAATCATACGATACCATTTTTGGAGAACTTTTTTTAGCCGTTCAGACCAGCGGAATTTTTGAGGACAGCAAGACTTTTGTGGATATGAAGCCCAGATTTGCTGCTGAAGTTATTCTTGAGCAATTTAATTCGAAGAGCAATGAGGCCGGTTTTGACTTGAAGTCATTTGTGCTGGAACATTTTGAAATGCCGGAACAGTCCTCAAC
>QQUB01000761.1 GCA_008501835.1 Bacteroidota bacterium | reverse complement strand
AAGTAATTGAAAACCAAACCGACGCAGCACTCCGTTAAGGAGCTCTTGAATACAGGAATACAGCCTGATGTCCTGGTTTGCCGGACCGAGCATCCAATCACTATTGAAATTCGTAAAAAACTGGCCCTTTTCTGTAATGTGCATATCGATTCAGTCATTGAATCGATCGATGCCGAATCCATTTACGATGTTCCGTTATTGATGTTGAAAGAGAAACTGGATACTACGGTTATTAAAAAGCTGAATTTACCAGATACCAATAAACCTAAATTGCGTAACTGGAAAAACTTTTTGGGTAAGCTGAAAAATCCTACCAATGAAATCAAAATCGGACTGGTAGGGAAATACAATGAACTTCAGGACGCCTATAAGTCTATCTACGAATCCTTTATCCATGCAGGGGCAGTAAATGAATGTAAAGTGATTGTCGATCCTATTCATTCTGAAATGCTGGAGGATGATTATGAGTCAGTTTCCAAAAAACTGAACGTATATGATGGGATCCTGGTCGCTCCAGGGTTTGGTCACAGGGGGATTGAAGGTAAGATCAAGGCTATTCAATATCTCAGGGAGCAGAAGAAACCATTTTTCGGTATTTGTCTTGGTATGCAATGTGCTGTTGTTGAATTTGCGCGGAATATTCTTGGGTTGGAAGAAGCGGCTTCCGTAGAGGTGAATCCCGAAACTCCCCATCCGGTGATTGATATGATGGAAGATCAAAAGAAGATAACCATGATGGGAGGTACCATGAGACTCGGGGCATATGATTGTAAACTCGAACCAGGAAGTATCTCACAGAGGGCCTATGGATCAGAAGATATTCAGGAGCGTCACCGCCACCGTTATGAATTCAATGATGCCTATCGTGAACAGATGGAGGAGGCTGGTCTGATGGCCACAGGGATTAATCCGGATACAGGTCTCGTCGAGATCGTTGAATTAAAAGGGCATCCCTGGTTTGTGGGCGTACAATTTCATCCGGAACTTAAGAGTACGGTGGAAAATCCTCATCCATTATTTGTTTCCTTTGTAAAGGCGGCGATGGCTTATCACAGGAAACGTAATTAAACGGGAGGTTGAGTAAAAACTCTATTTTTCTAAGACTTCATCGAAAATGGTATATGTTAGGGTTGAAAAATAGAGTTTTTACACTTGAATAATTTCAAAAACAGGAAGCGTTCGGGGTCTTGTTACACAGCCTCATACTTTCACCCTGTCATTTCAATTCGTATAAATAGTACTTACCTTTTTGTCCCAGCAGGGTAGCATCTAAATCAATGGGTTCATCCGTAATCAGGTGAGTGATTCCCAATGCTGAAAAGGAGATCCAATCCGGTGAGGTAATCATCGTTGTCAATGGACTGGATACCCTTTGACTGGAATTCATATTGGTAGTATTATTAAACATATAAATCTCGTTTACCCTTTTGTACCATTCAGGAAGCACGGTTTTGTGATGAACCATAGCTTTGTAATCGACATAGGTACTGCGCATTCCATAATATTTCAAATGGGTAAAATATGCAGGCGTGACAAACAGAGCGTCTTCTGGAGTTACTCTTTGAGCTAACCTGGCCATGGCTATTTCATCGTTGTACTGGCCTTTCCAGGGCATGTCAAAGGAAGTAATATGTCTGTCGGGTAGTTTCCGAAAAAGTAAAAGGGTAAAGCCTGTAAGAGCCACCAGGAAGATTATTGTAAATGGTTTTATTAACCTGGGAATGTATTTTTGAAATAGATCATATGCCAGAGCACTTACGGCCATCATTGAAAAAAACTTAAGCCAAATAGTCGTTTTAAACCATTGTGTAGACAGGAAAAGAGCATTGTTGAATATTTCAACTCCAATGGTATAAACCAATAATCCAAGTATGGAAAAGTTGAAAAACCAGAAAAGGGTTTGACTTTTTTTCCAAAAATAGATCCATGCAAAAATGATCAATGGAGACAGGATAAGGTAATTTTTCAAACCGAAGGTGGCAGGAATAAAATGATGAGCCAACCGGAAGCTGATGATCTCAAAAAAAGTTGCATCGCTTAGGCTGCCTTCTGAAAATTGTTGCTGAAGAAAAAATAACCAGATTCCTGCAGTGAGCAGATATGCCGGGATACTCCAGAGTTTCCTCAACTCAGCAAGAAATTTGCCGGCTTTAATTTGCTGAACCGATATTATTGCTGAAAAGATTAGGAAGAGCTGTATGCCTACCAGTGGGTGAATAAAACTGGTGGGGATCAACATCAGAATGGCCGTTGTCACTTTGTTTCTTAGTAAAAAGAAGATACTCCATGTTGCGATTGCTTTAGATACAAGGCTGGAGGTCAGTGTGTTGTAGTAGATCTCATTGCCTCCAAGGTTTATCTTGTAAAATACGACTGTAGTGGCAAAAACAGCCAGGAAGGCAAATAGATGGTCTTTGATAAGGTGTTGTGCAATTAAAATAAGACCAGACAACATGGTGACAGCAACTACAAAATGAGCAACCAGAAAACTCCAGGGGGACCTTATGTTAAAAAAGTCTAATACCTGGACGAACATCCATCGTTCATTAGGAATACGTGCTGTAATATTTTGAATGTAAAAGTCCTTGCCATAAAGTGTTGGGTCGTCAAGGTAATTGAGGTATCCGGTTATCTCAATCAGGTCCTGATGCCCAAAAACATACCCGTGTGCCAGGAGCAACACAACGTACAGCATCACCGCCTGCAGGATGAGCAGTGGTGGAGATGTTTTCAATAGGGTAGTGGTCGTTTCTCGCACTAGTATGTTTTTTCCAGGAACCGTATTGCTACGGTTATATTTAACAAAATGTACTACAAATTTGCGAAATTTGCGGCAACCGACAGAATTATGCGAAAATTAAAACTTCAGGAACTCAACCGGCTGGATGTATCTGCCTTTAAAGATAAAGACAAAACACCTGTTGTACTGGTACTTGACAATATACGTTCGGGCCTTAATGTAGGCTCAGCTTTCAGAACTGCAGATGCTTTCGCCCTCGAAAAGATTCTGCTTTGCGGAATTACCGCACGACCGCCCCATAGAGAAATTCTCAAAACAGCTATTGGAGCCACAGAATCCATGGATTGGGCCTATTTTGACAAAACAGTGGATGCCGTTGATCACCTGAAGGATGAAGGGTACCACATTGCCGCTGTTGAGCAGGCTGAGGGCAGTACCATGCTTCAGGAATTCCAGTTTCCAAAAGATAAAAAACTCGCTCTGGTTTTTGGTAACGAAGTCTCAGGAGTTCATGAGGACGTGATGGAACTGATCGATGAATGTATTGAGGTTCCTCAATTTGGTACCAAACACTCCCTCAATATCTCCGTATGCATTGGAGTTGTGGTCTGGGATGTGTTTAAAAAAGTTGCTGGTTACTAGTTACAAGTTTCTGGTTGGAAGTGTTAATAAATACTATTTTTTTGAAAAATAGTATTTATGCGAATCAAGGGTTAATTATGAGGCAGGTGCCTAATAGCTTAATTGCACCGTGCTTCAGCTCGGTGATAAAAATAAAGCAGATATTCGAGGGCTTTAGCCCTTTTCGTAGATTATCAAAAGGCCTAAAGGCCTGATAATCTACTCCAATCTATAGCCACCGCGTGAAGCACGGTGCAATTGAAGTATTTTGAAATTGAATATTCCACTGTTGATTCGCATTATTTATCCCAACCAGTAACCAGCAACCTGGATCAATGATCATGTTCCCTTATCCCTTCACCGCCTATTTCCACAAACCAATCGGTCATTTCCTTGATCTGCGCATCGTCAAGTTTAGCCTCACCATGCATGATAAGGTAGGACTTTAATGGCATTTTTTTGTGTTCCACTTCTGAATATAACTCTTCCATTTTGTGATCTTTTCGTTTTTGCTTGTAATCACCCCATGTCGAGAAATTCAGATGTTCCTTGCCTTCGTCAATGTGTTTTTTGATCCACCAGGAAATGGGGGCCACATTAGTATACCAGGGGTATACCACTTCATTGGAATGACAGTCATAACAACTTGCTTTGATCATTTCTGCCATTTCAGCAGGAGCATTGTTGATAGCCAGAAAGTCTTTTGCAGGGTCCGTTTCCGGATTCGTTTTGTCTATACGAAAAAACTGAATGATCACAAGGGCTGCGAGAAGGCCCCATAAAATGTACTTCTTCATAATATCTTTAAGTTTTATAATTATCATTAGTGGATTCGCCGGATTCCCTTATTCAGGTCGACAATTCAAGGGAAACATAGAGAACCCACAAAATTTGATGTCAAATACCACGATAAATTGCGGGTTCTGCACGAAAAATCAAAACCTTAGGGCTTTGAATTTAAGTTAGTCGTGAGTTGCCGTTTTCGGGTTTGTTGTTTAAAATTTCAATGTAAATAATAGAACCCGCAACCCGTAACCCGTAACCCGCAACCCAAATTAAACTCAATGACTGTGACCAGCTTCCAGATCTCCCCCGGACCCATGAATGTAATAGGCTCCTTTTGTCACGAGTTTTTCCCCTTCCAGGAGATCGAGCTTTTTCACGGCTATAAAATCATCATCAGAGGATCCGGTGATTACATCCCTGCGGACAAAGTCGCCATTGCTGATTATGTAAACAAACGTTTCATCCCCACTTCTGATTAGGGCAGATTGAGGAATGGCTAGGGTCTTGTTTTCCTGATTGAATATCCGCGCATGCAGATAAGTACCTGCCGTCAGCGTAGCTGGTTTGTTTTCAAAATGACCGTGTACCATGGTTGTTTTTGTTTCCAGATCAATTACATGGCCAACCAGGTATACCTCTGCGATTACCTTTTCATCAATCCCGGGTACAAAGGCTTCAATGTATTGCCCTTTTTTGACTTTGGGGATGTCTTTGGCAAATATTTGAAGTTCGAGATGCATGTGATCGTCATCGACGATTTCGTATAGGAGATCTTCCGGGGTAATGAGTTTTCCCTTGTTGATGTTGACCGAAGCGATGTAACCGCTGATCGGAGCATAAATTTGAACGTGCGGCTGGATGTCCCCCGTTTCAATTTTGCCTGTCGGTAATCCGAATAGGTTCAATTCAGCTTTTATCCCTTGGAAATGAGCTAATTCCGTTTCGTATTCAAGTTTTGCTTCCTGTAGCAATTTTTCAGAAGTTGCATCCTCTGCCGCCAGGGTTTGTTTTCTTTCGAATTCTTTTTTTGAGAACTCCAACCGGCTTTTGCTTTCGAGAAAACTGGTCTGTAATTTGATGATATCAGGATGTTTGATGGTAGTAAGTAAACTGCCTTTTTTGACATAATCCCCTGGCAGGTATTTTACATTACCTACAAACCCGTTCACCGCTGAATATACGGACGCGAGACTGTTTGGCGGTACCTCCACTTTACCGGTACATTCTATGTATTCGGAAATTTGCCGTTCTTCCGGCATCCCA
>QQUB01000426.1 GCA_008501835.1 Bacteroidota bacterium | reverse complement strand
TTGTTCAGCACCACAAGCAGGATTCGGTTTTCAAAGTAATGAACTGGAAGTGACCTTTACGGATAATTCTTCCAATGATCCAACCTCATGGTTATGGAACTTTGGAGATGGTACCACCTCAACTGTTCAGAACCCTGTGCATACCTATGCTTTACCAGGCACCTATACGGTATGCCTCACGGTATCTTCTATTTGTGGAAACACACAAATTTGTCAGCAAGTAAATACAAGCTGCCCTCCACCAGGTGCAGGTTTTGAATTTCAGATCAATGAACTCTCGGCAAACTTCACCGATACTTCAGGGGATGATGTCACCCAATGGTCGTGGGACTTTGGCGATGGCAATACTTCCACCATGGAAAATCCGTCTCACACCTATGCTATTCCAGGAACCTATGAGGTTTGCTTGACAGTCACCTCTGATTGTGGTTCTTCCGAAGTTTGTCTTTCCATCACCGTAAGTTGCGGATTACCTTCCGTTGGTTTCTCTGCACAAATCAGCGAATTGACTATTAACTTTACAGATACTTCTGATGATGACGTGACTGCATGGTTGTGGGATTTTGGGGATGGCAATACATCCACCTTACAAAATCCGACTCATACTTATGCACAACCCGGCACCTACACCGTGTGCCTGACAGGAACTTCTATATGTGGCTCCGCTCAGGTTTGTCAGCAAATTACGGTGAACTGCAGTGCTCCGGTAGCTGCCTACAGCACCAACCAAAATCAATTGTCTGTTGACTTCACCGATAATTCCATAGGCGCGATCACCAGTTGGTCATGGGATTTTGGAGATGGAAACACCTCCACTATGCAAAATCCTTCTCATACCTATGCAAATGCCGGAACCTACACGGTTTGCCTGACAGTAAGTAGTGTTTGTGGTACTGATGTATTCTGCCAAAGCATCACGGTAAGTTGTCCTGCTCCACAGGCGGGATTTGGATTCCAGTCTGATCAACTTGAGGTAACATTTTCAGATAATTCCACCAATTCACCAACTCAATGGTTCTGGGATTTTGGAGATGGTAACTTCTCAACGGAACAAAATCCTGTTCATACCTACGCTGGCCCGGGAGCTTATACTGTTTGTTTGACATCCGGAAATAACTGCGGTAGCAACCAGGTTTGTCAGCAGGTAATTGTTACCTGTTCTGCACCACAAGCTGAGTTTTCATCAGAGACCAATAATCTCACCGTCACTTTAACAGATAATTCCACCAACAATCCGACCCAATGGTTATGGGATTTTGGGGATGGGAATACTTCGAGCCTGGCTAACCCGGTACACGAATATGTGAACTCGGGGACCTATACCATTTGCCTCACAGTTTCCAGTCCTTGCGGTAATACCCAGACTTGTCAAACGGTAACGGTTGAATGTATAGCTCCGGATGCTATTTTCGCCATCAATGGCGCCGGCCTTGAGCAGGTGTTCCAGGATCTTTCAACCGGGAATCCTGAATCATGGTTATGGGACTTTGGGGACGGTGTTCTTTCCAACTTACAAAATCCATTCCACACCTTTGCTGAGACCGGCAGTTACAATGTATGTCTGACCGTTTCGAATGCCTGTGGAACCGACACTGATTGCCACCTGGTCTTCCTGATCAATGCAGTGGATGATCCTGAGGATTTCATTGAAATTACTTTATCGCCTAACCCGGCAACCAATTTCATACAGCTTGATTTTGAAACAGAATCTCCATTCACAGCAGATATTCACATCACCGATGTTAGTGGAAAGCTTTTTGCCCAATGGTCACAGGAACCTATCGGAGGAACAGTTGATCGAAAGACCATAGATGTTGGCGACCTGCCTGCTGGTTTGTATATAGTTGTTATCGAAACTGTTGAAGGACGGGTAGTCAAACGGTTTGTAAGAATGTAGCACAGGTTTTAACCTGTTTTTTGCCTATGGTGAGCAATACCATTTTTCGAAAAAATGGTATTGCTTGCACTGGCCAGATCGGCTATTTTGAAGTTAAAACTAAACCCACAAAGGCAAAAAATGTGTACCTTGCGCCTTTTAATGACAACGACTCAAATCAAAATTTAAATTTAATGAAGAAATTGATGTATTTGCTGCCATTCGTTCTTGGGCTGGCGGCTTGTAACGGCGGCGGTTCCGGTAACGCAGAACTGAGCACTTCAGAGGATAGCATTTCCTATTCTTTGGGTGTATATCTGACGGAACAGCTCAAATCACAGGGCATTTCGCTTGACCCTGAAAGAATCCATGAGGGATTTGTGGATGTGCAGAATGAAGAAGGTATGAGCAAAGAGAATTATACTGCATTCCTGATGAAATTCTCACAGGAAATGGGTATGAGACAAGGTGTTCCTGTCAGTGAAGATTCTCCATTGGCTACCAATCTTGATACACTTTCCTATGCTATCGGTGCAGACTTCAGCGAACGTATGAAAAGTAATGGTATGGAAATTAATTCTGATGCCTTTCTCCAGGGAAGTAAGGATCTGTACACCGAGGACGGCCCAAAGATCGACCTGGCTGGCAGACAAGGGCACATCATGACCTTCTCACAGCAGATGCAGGAAAAGCAAATGGCCAAGATGGAAGCTGAAGGAGAAGAAAACATCAAAATTGGTGAAGAGTTTCTCGCGGAAAATGCTACTAAGGAGGGTGTTAAAACCACTGACAGCGGTCTGCAGTATAAAGTGATCACTGAAGGTGCAGGTCCTAGACCGGCATCAACGGATGTCGTAAAGGTACACTACGAAGGTCGTCTTTTGGACGGTACTGTTTTTGACAGTTCCTACGAAAGAGGCGAACCTATTGAGTTTGGCCTCGACAGAGTAATCCCGGGCTGGACTGAAGGGTTGCAACTCATGAATGCCGGAGCAAAATACCAGTTGTACATTCCTTCCGGACTTGCTTACGGAAAACGTGGTTCACCACCAAATATCGGTTCCAACGAAACATTGATCTTCGATGTTGAACTGTTAGAATTCAAGGCTGCTCCTGAGCAGTAAGATTTTGCAAAAAAGCCATTCCAGATCGGGATGGCTTTTTTGTTTCAAGTTCCAGGAGTTTCAAATGGTTCCAAGAGTTTCAGGTTGACAAAAGGTTTAAAAGGTTCTTTAAACTAATGTCACCCCGCCCACATGGAACAATCTGAAACACCTGAAACAGCGAGCAAAGCGAGCCCTGAAACCCATAACTCGTAACCCGAAACACGCAACCCGGAACACGCATCCATTTTTTTCCAACAAACTTTTCCCCTATTCCGGGTAGAATTTCTAGTTTATCAGCCCCAGAAACAGCTCACCGATCACGTTGTGCCTGCCTGACGGCATAGGCAGGCTCAATGATCTGTTATCCTCTTCTTTTCCCTATTTTATGATATGGAAATTTTATCTGCATAGTTGGAATAAATTTGACAACAAACCAAACACTTTGAACAACCTGGAACTCCTTGAACACTTTGAACAACCAAAACATGAAACAATCTGAAACACCATGAAACAGCGAGCAAAGCGAGCCCTGAAACCCGAAACTCGTAACCCGAAACACGCAACCCGGAATCCGTATCCATTTTTTTCCAACAAACCTCTCCCCTCTTTAATCTTTTCCACAAGTATTTCGTTTACTCTAAAAACACCCATTGCAATGATAGGATTGAGATTTACCAAGTTCATTCCGGAGGAAGATAACCGTACTCCTTTTGAACGGCTGTTGGAGCTGTTTCTTGAGTTGATGGTTTACACTTCAGGAGATGTGGAAGAGGCGCTGGAATGGATGGAACAGATAGATCAGGAACACAATATCACCACTCCCGATTATACGCTGGAAGATTTCAGGAGAGATCTGGAACGTCAGTCTTTTATTCAAAACGACGGAACCGGAGGACAAAAACTGAGTGGTAAGGGGGAACGCATTATCCGTAAAAGAGCATTGGATCAGATCTTCGGCAAACTCAAGCGGGACGGCGGCGGAAATCACCGGAGTCCAATTCCCGGGCGTGGAGATGAACAAACAGCCGGAAGAAAACCATACCAATTTGGTGACAACCTGAGTCATATCGACTTCACCTCCAGTATTCAGAATTCACAAATGCGCACAGGCCTGGATTCCTTCAACCTTAGGGAAGATGACCTGGAGGTTATTGAAACCGAACACAAAAGCCAAATGGCCACCGTGCTGATGATCGATATCTCCCATTCCATGATCCTGTACGGAGAAGATCGTATTACTCCAGCCAAAAAAGTGGCCATGGCCCTGGCAGAGCTGATCACCACGCGGTATCCAAAAGACACACTTGATGTGGTGGTTTTTGGTAACGATGCCTGGCAGGTGCAAATCAAGGATCTCCCCTATTTACAGGTAGGACCTTTTCATACCAATACGGTTGCCGGTTTGGAGCTGGCCATGGATATTTTGCGTAAGCGAAAGATGCGTAACAAACAAATTTTCATGATCACGGACGGTAAGCCCACCTGTCTTAAACAAAAAGACGGAAGTTATTACAAAAACAGCATGGGCCACGACCCCAGGATCATCAATAAAACCATCAACCTTGCCATACAATGCAGGAAACTTCGTATCCCGATCACCACTTTCATGATCGCCCACGACCCTTACCTGCAAAAATTCGTGGAGGACTTCACGGAAGCTAATAAAGGCAAGGCATTTTATTCAGGATTACAAGGACTTGGTCAGTTCATTTTTGCTGACTATGAAAAAAATAAAAGACGTAGAAGATGAGTCAAATCGAACAAATTAAAACACTCGGCGATCTAAAAGTTTCAGGTTATGTCTCCCGGTCCGTCAAAGAGGAGATGCGTGATAACCTGATCCAAAAACTTCGTTCGGGTGAACCTGTTTTTACAGGTATTTTGGGTTACGAACACAGTGTGATTCCACAACTGGAAAGAGCCATTTTATCCGGGCACAACATAAATTTTCTTGGACTTAGAGGGCAGGCCAAAACAAAAATGGCGCGTAAGCTTGTCGAATTGCTGGATGAGTATATGCCTATTATTGCAGGATCCGAAATCAATGACGATCCCCTGAAACCATTGTCTTTGAAAGCAAGGAAGCTCATTGAGGAAATGGGCGACAATACTCCCATCGAATGGGTTCACCGGTCCATGCGCTATACGGAAAAACTGGCAACCCCTGATGTCAACGTAGCCGACCTGATTGGAGACATTGACCCCATTAAAGCTGCCAACCTGAGGCTGAGTTATGCAGATGAAGAAGTGATCCACTTTGGTCTGGTACCAAGATCCAACAGGGGAATCTTTGTGATCAATGAGTTGCCTGATCTTCAGGCGAGAATTCAGGTAGCTTTATTTAATATTCTTCAGGAAAGTGATATACAGATCCGTGGCTTCAAGCTGCGTTTCCCTTTAGATGGACACTTTGTGTTCACCGCCAACCCGGAAGATTATACCAA
>QQUB01000173.1 GCA_008501835.1 Bacteroidota bacterium | reverse complement strand
ATACCAATGCTAAACCCAAACTCACACAAAAAGTCCTTTGAGGCTATTCTCAACGAATTCCTCAAGGAGGAGGTCGATTATTATAAGTTGAAAAAAGCTATCGAGGAATGGAAGTCCATTCTTTATGAAATAACGGAGCTGGATCTGACCAGAGATGAACATCGTGAAAATATCCATTCTGAAACCGGCAAAGCCATTGGGACCACCTGGGCAGCGATGTGCCTGGACGACCTGATGCGTACCAAAAAATTTGTAAAAGGAGTATTCCTGGCGGTGGATGACCTTGTTAGAAAACAAGTCAAAAAACCGGTTCAGCTCCTCTATGCCGGATGTGGTCCATTTGCTCCACTGGTACTGTTGTTGACATCAAAATTTTCACCGGAGCAGGTGAAGTTTTCTCTTTTGGAAATCAATGAAAATAGTTACCAGCTTGTTCAAAAAGTATTTCAGCAATTAGATTTGGAGAAATATTTGGAGGGTATTCGGTTATGCGATGCTACAACGGTGCAATTATCCAATGCTTCAACATTTGATCTCGTGATCAGTGAAACCATGCAACATGCACTTGTGCGAGAACAACAGGTTCCTATCACCTACAATTTATTATCACAATTAAGAGAAGATGTCGTGCTCATTCCCGAAAGTATCCGTCTCGATATCGGGCTGCTAAGCAGTTTCCGCAATCATGAGCGCATGATGAAGGGACGATTTATTGATGATTTTTTCAAAACACTGGGAACCTTTTTTGATCTCAGTAAAACCAGTTTTTTAAATAATAAAGAGGCATTTTCTACTTTTTCCGGAATCTACAGGTTTCCCAAATATGAATTTTCCCTGGATCAATATGACCGGGAAGTATTTAATTTGCTGGTTGTATTCACCAATATCCGGGTTTTTGGGGATGAATGTCTGGATACCTACGAAAGTCAACTTACCACTCCTTTGATCCTTGAGCCAATGGATGGAAAGCATTGTCAATCCGTTGAAGTCAACTACAAGGTAGACACCATTCCGGGTATTGAGTTTCGTCTCGACGGATAAGTGAATATCAAAGTGTAATAAACCTAACTATTTTTTAAACAGCCAAAGTTTCAAGTTTTCTGTTGGAAATCCTATCTTGCGTGCCGACTGAAACAAGGGGAGTATTTCTCCCTGTTCAGTCTTATCCTAGCCAAATAAATTGATCTGAAAAATGGAAAAAAACACTGTACCTAGCGATATCGAAATCGCTCAGCAGGCTGATATTCAGCACATCCGTGAAATTGCAACCAAATTGAACCTTGATTATGAGGAGCTGGATAGTTATGGTAAATACAAAGCCAAACTTCCACTGGATCTGATTGATGAAGAAAAAATTTCCAAAAGCAAGCTTATTCTGGTAACGGCTCTTACGCCAACTCCTGCCGGAGAGGGTAAAACAACCGTTTCCATTGGACTTTCCGAAGGTATGAATCGCATTGGAAGACAAACCATCGTGGTATTGAGGGAACCTTCTCTGGGGCCTGTTTTCGGTATCAAGGGTGGTGCTGCAGGTGGGGGGTATTCCCAGGTAATTCCCATGGAAGATATTAACCTGCATTTTACGGGTGATTTCTCAGCAGTAGAAAAGGCCAATAACCTGCTTGCTGCTTTGATAGACAATAATATTCAAAGCAAAACACGTAGTTTAGGTATTGATCCGCGAACAGTGGCATGGAAGCGTGTCATGGATATGAATGATCGTGCCTTGAGGGACATCGTCATTGGACTTGGTGGTACCGCCAATGGTATGCCACGTCAGGATGGATTTAACATTACCCCGGCTTCAGAAGTAATGGCGATTCTGTGTATGGCCAAAGACTTTGCTGATCTGAAAGAAAAACTAGGTAATATTTTTGTTGGATTTACATTTGATAAAAAACCTGTATACGCCAGAGATCTCAAGGCAGAGGATGCCATGGCCATATTGTTGAAAGATGCAGTGAAGCCAAACCTCGTACAAACACTGGAAGGTAATCCGGCTATCATCCACGGTGGACCTTTTGCAAACATTGCTCAGGGAACCAACACAATCATCGCTACAAAAGCAGGATTGTCACTTGCTGATTACGTGGTAACAGAGGCTGGATTTGGTGCAGATCTGGGTGCTGAGAAATTCATGAACATCAAATGTGTTTATGGAGGGTTACATCCTGATGCGGTGGTTCTGGTAGCTACGATCAAAGCATTGCGTCACCATGGAGGTTCACCAAGGCAGGAATACGATGTTCCCAGTTTGGAAAGAGTACAAAAAGGTTTTGAAAACCTGGAAAAACATATTGAGAATATCCGCAAGTTTGGAATTAACCCGATCGTAGCTATTAATGCTTTTGTGAATGATACAAAGGAAGAGATCGCATATGTTAAGGAGAAATGTGCTGAAATGGGTGTAGAAGCTGTCCTCAGTGAAGGATGGGCCAAAGGAGGTGAAGGAACTGAAGATCTCGCCCGAGCACTTGGGGAGTTATTGGATTCCGGACAAAATGGATTTAAAGCGCTTTACGATTGGAATCTTTCCATTGAAGAAAAAATGGATATTGTTGCCAGGGAGATCTATGGTGCTGATGGAGTGGAATTGTCCAAAAAAGCAGAGCTGGATTTACGTAAGATCAAAAGTCTGGGAATGGAAAATCTGCCGGTTTGTATGGCGAAAACCCAGAAGTCCTTTTCCGATAGGGCTCAGTTGCTTGGCCGCCCATCCGGATTCATAGTTAATGTCCGTGAATTTGAATTCGCGGCAGGTGCAGGGTTTGTTATTCCAATTCTCGGTAAGATGATGCGTATGCCAGGTTTGCCGTCTACTCCAGCTTCAGAAGGTATGTCTATTGACGAAAATGGAGTGATCTCAGGATTGAGTTAGAGAAGTCTGCAGTAATCAGTTGGCAGCCTGTTGCCATAAAAGCCACGAATACACGAAGGTTCAATTCATCGTTGTGTTCGTGGCTTTACTATTTAAATTCAAAAAATATCTCAAAAACAGGGAAGCAGCGGCTTTCATAAATTTTAGTAATTTAGCCAGGTACTTATCTTTTTTGAACCTAAATTGCCCTGTTTTATGCGAAAATACGTTCTGCTATTTTTCAGTTTATCTTTCCTGTTCATTTCCCCGTTATCCGCACAAATAGAAAAAGCTCCTGATCGAAAAGAAGGAGTCGGGCCATTTTCACAGTTGATCATCAGAGGGGTGACCCTGATCAATGGAAATGGTGCACCACCGATTGGGCCGGTGGATATTGTCGTTGAAAACAATATCATTAAACAAGTGAAAGTGGTAGGCTATCCAGATGTACCCATCAAGGAAAGTAGAAGACCGGTTTTAAATGAAGGAGGGCATGAATTAGATGCGGAAGGAATGTACATCTTGCCAGGCTTTGTTGATATGCATGGACACATTGGTGGCTCTTCCCAGGGAACAAATGCCGAATACGTTTTCAAATTATGGATGAGTCACGGTATTACTACCATCCGGGAACCGGCTTGTGGAAATGGACTTGATTGGGTTTTGGACCAAAAGGAAAGAAGCGCAAACAATGAAATTACCGCTCCGCGAATTCTTGCGTATACTGCATTTGGCCAGGGGAGTGATGGCCCGATAAGTTCTCCGGAAATGGCACGGGCCTGGGTAAAACAAAATGCTGAAAACGGTGCTGATGGTATCAAGTTTTTTGGGGCTCCTCCTGAAATTATGGCGGCAGCACTGGAACAAAATAAAGTCCTGGGGCTACGATCCGCATGTCACCATGCTCAAATGGATGTTGCCCGCTGGACTGTTTTGAATTCTGCCAGATCTGGTCTAACCTCCATGGAGCATTGGTATGGATTGCCCGAGGCTTTGTTTGAGGACAGAACGGTTCAGGATTATCCACTTGATTACAATTATCAAAATGAACAACATCGGTTTGGGGAAGCCGGTCGTTTGTGGGCACAGGCTGCAGAACCTTATTCTGACCACTGGAATAAAGTTATGCAGGAACTGATTGAATTGGATTTTACCATCGATCCGACTTTTAATATTTATGAGGCCAGCAGAGATCTTCATCGTACCCGAAGGCTGGAGTGGCATGAAAGCTATACTTTGCCATCGCTTTGGGAGTTCTATCAACCCAGTAAAGAATCGCATGGCTCCTATTGGCATTTTTGGGGAACGGAACAGGAAGTTGCCTGGAAGGAAAACTACCGATTATGGATGGCCTTTATTAATGAATATAAAAACCGTGGCGGAAGAGTGACAACCGGTTCAGATTCAGGGTTCATTTTCCAACTATATGGTTTTGCTTATATCCGTGAGCTTGAATTGTTAAGAGAAGCAGGTTTCCATCCGCTTGAAGTAATCAGGGCTGCAACTTTGAACGGTGCTGAAGCACTTGGACTGGATGAAGAAATTGGGACTGTTGAAGTCGGCAAGCTGGCTGATTTTGTCATACTGGAAGAAAATCCCTTGCAGAATTTGAAGGTGCTTTATGGAACAGGTGCTATAAAACTGACCGATAACAATGAAGTAGTTAGGGTAGGCGGAGTAAAATATACCATTAAAGATGGTATTATTTATGATGCCAAAAAACTGTTGGCTGATGTAAAGAGAATGGTAGAAGAAGCCAAAAAGGTGGAAGGCTTCCAAATTAAACAACCAGGGATGAAGGAATAATCTAAAATTACGAATGCACGAATAACAAAGGTATTCGTGCATTCGTGGCTAAAACTTCTACAAGGCTTCAAACCTTGAATTATTTTCTTTAATTATCCCTTCCCAGTCCCTTGATCACGGAGTTAAAATAATCCTGAAAACGGTAACTCACTTCCAGCATTCGTTTATCCAGCAATGAATGTTCCGCAAGGACATGTAATAAAAATTCCATCAGCAAGGAAGCATCGGCTCCTTTTGCATCAGTCATGATCTGAATGGTTTTCTTGAGTCCGTCAACCTTATTCAGTTCTTTTTCATAAACCTTTACAGGTGCGTCATTCAGCAAATCTATTTCTCCTCCATTTTCAAACCAGGACGTTATCTCATCATATTGAGAAGCCGGATTGGTACCTGTACTGGACTTCAACCGGTCTATGCCTTTGAAGTATTCTGGTGCCAAAGATTTGATGGCTTCTGAAATGAGTTTGAGGGCAACATTGACCGCACCTTCCTGCTCTCCTTCATAAACCATTTCTATCTTACCTACAATAGCAGGAATCGTGGCATTGAGGTCACTGACTCTGGCTATACCGGATTGCTCATCATTGAGGATCATACGGCGTTCCACGGCACTGACCACACTCTCATAGGCGGAAATGGGTAAACGGGCAGAAACTCCACTTTTCTCATCTACAAATTCACTGCTCCTCGCTTCAATGGCTATCTGTTCAATAAGCCTCGCAATTAGGTCTGGAACTATGACCTTTTTCTGAGGTTCGGCCAGT
>QQUB01000940.1 GCA_008501835.1 Bacteroidota bacterium | reverse complement strand
CATCAAGAAGGTCCATAAAATTAAAGAAAAGGTAACTTACTGTATCCATATCTGATGTCACCATGCCAACTGCTGGGGTTGAGGAAAAAACAATACTATCAACTAACGACATTATGGCAACTCCCTGAACGTTGGCACAGGTGGCATCAAACCACAGCCCCGGATGCCAGTCAGTCAGGACAGGTCCTTCACTGCAAGTTTCCGGAAAAATGTTGTTGTCCCAACGGATAGTCAAAGGAAACCTGTGGTGTTCAATAATAAGGGCAAAGGCAGGAAAAAGGGGGTCGTCACAATTGCCGGGAACGATCTGCCTTTTTAAATGGAAAGTGGAATAATCCGTATTATCATATATGTTGCAGGACAAATCGTTATAATTATAATCAACTACCCTTACATCAAGACCCGACAATGGTTCACCCTTTATATTGAGTTCTCCAAAGGATTCGTCAACCCCAACGGTGGCATCTGCATCATAACCAAAAACGATGGTATCCTTTGCTCCAAAATGGTCTTCGAAATAAATTGGAAATTCAAACTCCTGTGCATCAAGATTCGCTAAAAAGGCTATCATTATAATAAAGGAGCTGCAATAAGTTTTCATTTTTACCTGGGTTTAATTAACAATCAGTTTTTCTCTCTGAATAACGCTTCCTTGCATTTCAAGCATAATCCAATATACACCTTTAGGGAGAATAGGTACCTCAAATTCGTGGTTTCTAATACCTGAGGCAAGTATTTTTTGGTCAATTATCTGACCTGATACTGAAATAAGCTGTACGAAGCTCTTATCCGGCAATGGGTTGAGAAACTCAAGGCGCGTTATAGAAGAAGGGTTAGGCGATACCCGGAAGAAAACAGCTTCGGCTGTGGAGATAGAACCATTTTCAGGTTCTTCAATATCAACAAAAATCTATTGATCCGTACAGCCAGGCGTAAGGCATCCATTTTCATCGACTATGAGTAACCACACATTGCTATCAAGAGTTCCATCTGCCAACTGGTACTGCAGACTGTCAACTGAAGACTGCCGACTGGTTTCTAGTTAATGAGTTGTTAAAGATTTTCAACTACAGTAAATAAGCGATAATTTGCTGCGGTTATGAGCAGTGGAATTATCAAAAGAGTAATAATCCTGGGGGTTTTGGCACTCACAGGTATTGTGGCCATGCAGACCTATTGGGTGCTGAGCGCATGGACTATACATGAAGAAGAATTCAATAAAAAGGTAAATCTGGCCCTGTTTAATACTGCAAAAAACATTGTCAGACTCAATAACGGTACCCTTCCCAGCCGGGACATCATCAAACGCAAAACTTCCAATTATTATATCGTCAACATCGAGGATGAGATCAATTCCGACTACCTGGAATATGCCTTGCAAAAAGAGTTTGAGCACCTCGCGCTGAACGTCGATTTCGAATATGCTGTTTTTGATTGTCATACCGATGAGATGGTCTATGGAAACTATTGTCGTTACAACCCCGATCAAAAGGCCAATGTAGAGTTAGGAGATCTGCCCAAAGACAGCCAGTTTACCTATTACTTCGGGGTGAAATTTCCTACCCTGCCGGGATACCTTATGGGGAAAATGCAATTGTCCATTGTATTCTCGGTCTTTATGTTGCTTACCGTTTTATTTTTTGCCTATTCGATGTTTGTGATCCTGCGTCAAAAACGGCTATCAGAACAGCAAAAGGATTTCATTAACAATATGACCCACGAATTCAAAACGCCCATTTCAACCATAAAAATTTCTTCAGATGTATTTCTCAATCATCCGGAAGTGCAATCTGACGATCGATTGTTCCAATATGCAAGCATAATTCAGGAGCAAAATCAACGTTTGAATAACCAGGTGGAAAAGGTTCTGCAGATCAGTAGGATCGAAAAAGGGGGATTGCAGATCAAACCGGAACTGGTCAATTTTTCAGCCTTGCTAACAGAAGCCCTGAAAAGTTGTGATGCCCGGATTGAAAATCGTGGAGGGAAGCTCAAAATGAATGTGCAGCAAGACCTTTGGCTCAGGGCAGACAAATTGCACCTGAGTAATATTCTGCATAACCTGTTTGATAACGCTATCAAATATTGTAAGGATGTGCCGGAGGTTTTAGTGAGTGCCATTGAGAAAAAAGGAACCATAAACCTCGAAGTGTGCGATAAGGGACTGGGGATTCCGAGGGAATATCAACTCAAGGTTTTTGATAAGTTCTTCAGGGTTCCGACCGGTAATATTCATAATGTAAAAGGGTTTGGACTCGGGTTGTATTATGTGAAGTCCATCTGCAGGGCTCATAACTGGAAAATTGACATGGATAGCGAAGAAGGAAAAGGCACTTGTTTCCGTATTAGAATGTCCCGGGAGGAAGCTCCTGAGCGTTAATTTTATGGTAGTCGTTCCAGGTTCGTGGTAACATTCCGACAACTCCTGGAAATTGTTAAAACAAAATTTGAAATTTTAAATTGAACACTTTATAATTGCTGATATTGAGGCAGAAAAAGTTCTTGAATGAAAGCCAACCTATTATACGTTGAAGATGATCAGAGTCTGAGTTTTGTTACCAGGGATAATCTGGAATTGCAGGGATACAAAATCACCCATTGTGCCGATGGGGATGAGGCTATGGAAATCATCAAAAAGGAAAAATACGACCTTTACATCCTGGATATAATGCTTCCGGGGGTGGATGGCTTTACCATTGCTGAAGAGATTCGGAAATTTGACAGGGACGCCCCGATTTTATTTCTCACCGCCAAATCCATGAAAGAGGATAAGATCTATGGCCTCCGTCTTGGAGCTGACGATTATATTACCAAACCATTCAGTATCGAGGAACTCATCCTCAAAATTGAGATATTCCTGCGCAGAAGCAAGGTAAGCGTTCCGGAAGCCCCGGAGCATTATGAGATCGGGGGCTATCACTTTGATTACCCCAATCTGCATTTATCAATTGATGGGGAGGATAAAAGACTTACCCAGAAGGAAGCCGATTTGCTAAGATTCTTTTTGGAAAACAGAGGAAAGATTCTCAAACGTTCAGAGATCCTTGAAAAGATCTGGGGGCGGGATGATTATTTTCTCGGCCGCAGTCTCGATGTGTTTATTTCTCGTTTGCGTAAGTACCTGAAACAAGACCCTGAAGTAAAGATCGAAAATATCCATGGGGTAGGGTTTCGGTTTGTTTAGATGAAAATTTAATGTACACCCAATGAATGTCACTTTTCTTAAAATGACCGGCCTTGTGCTGTTCATAACTATTTTTAGTTTTCACTTGCAAAGTCAGGACACTTTAAAAACCTTCATCTTTGGCCACAGCCTGATCCACCATGAATATCAGGTAAATCCAACGCCCAGTCAGGAAACCTCTGTGCCGCATTGGTTTCATTTTCTTGCCAGGGAAGCTGGCCGGGATTATGCAGTGAGCGGGCAGTATGGCTTTTTGATCACTCATGCTAACAATTTGCCGCCTTTTGCTCAATGGGGATTTGATTCTGTGGCCGGAGCCTGGGATTCTGACCTTCACCCTTTTTCGTTTGTGGATTTTGATAATATCCTGATTACCCCCGGAAATTTTATGCAATGGCAACCTCCCGGAGAAAATTATCCCAATGAGGAATTATCACCGGTTTCGGCTACCAATATCGTATTTGACTGGGTAAACCAACAGGAGGATCAGATTAACTTCTACGTCTACGAAAACTGGCCGGATATGGCACCCTTTCTGGCGAGTGGGTTTCCGCCTTCCCAATCGGAATGGAATGGTTATAATGATTATCTGAATGGTGATTTTCACGATTGGTTCCTTGAATATCATGATGCCCTGATCACAGGCAACCCGGACAATTGTGTCAGTATGATTCCAGTTGGGCCGGTTTTGAGCAGCTTGTTTTCCCTGTCTCCGTTTGATGAGATACCTGTTGATGTTTTGTATGAAGACGATGCTCCTCATGGTCGACCAACGGTTTATTTTTTGGCGGCCCTTGTTACCTATATGGCCATGTATGAGGAACCTGCTCAGTTGAATTTTGAGGTGCCGGGCATCATAGACCCAATCGTTGCGGAAAATTATTCGGCTGCTGTAAATAATATTTGGAACGCATTACAGGAATTTGTTGATGATGAAGGAAATACCAGGGTTTTTTGCGGCAGTCCTTCTGTAAGTACCGACAATGCGACTGGTTTAAATAGCTCCTTAAAGGTTTTTCCTAATCCAACCTCTGGAAAGATCGATATTCTGGGTGTTGAGGCCTTTGATCAAATCGAATTATTTGATATTACCGGGAAAAAAATCCTGCAGCTTAATCCCGGGAATGATGAGACAGACCTTGAAAATCTTGCAAATGGTTTGTATTTTGTAAAGGCAAATAATTTACTGACAGGAAGCTCCAGGTGTGTCAAGTTAATAAAACAATGAAGCTTCTTTTCTAAGAGAATTTGATCTTTTTGTTTTGTTTAATCCACCGGATAAATTTTTATCATGATTAAAGGCTATTCCAGAATTATGATCGTGCTGACGTTGTTTTTTACAATAACAATGCTTCAGGCACAGGTTTTTAATCCCGCTTATCTGACTACAGCTCCCGATCAGAAAAAGACGAAATTAAAACATCGTTTTTCCTCCATTGACACTGTTTTTTCCGACTGGAATATCCCGGAAGGTCGTGATCTTACTATTGACTCGGGAATTGAATGGCAGGAAATCAAAGAAAATCAGGGCTTTGCTTTTTTTGCTTCCGGAAATGGGAACCTGGCAATGATTTCTGTTGAATACCATTATAAAGAAGGAAAAGTGGATGGTTGTGATCTACATTTTGAAATAATAGATCCTGATAGTCAGGAAAGCAAAAGGGGTAAAATCTCCCATGAAAAGGGCATTACTCCCATCGGCATTGTAACAGATGGAAGCAGTTATTATGCAGCTTATCAAAAAGCCATCAATTCCGGGGATCGTGATCTTTATGTCGCTAAATTTACCGATAAAGCCGAAATAGCCTGGGAAACCAGGGTAGGAAAACGTTTTGGGACTTCCGGCCCAAACTTGATTCAGATAAATTCAGATCATCAGGTTGTTTTATTCACTCAGATGTATGATAAGGTAGGATTTGATATTCTGGACATGGATGGAAAAATTCTCGATAGAAAACTGGTGCATTTCCTCAACGAATTTTCACCCACATCCTTTATGTACAATAAGTATGGTAACATTGTTGCCATTGGTTCTTCCAGAAGATATAAAGACAGGGAAACAATATCCAGTTTTGTGGTTTTTGAACTGGATGAAAATTATCAGCCCATACGGTATCGGGAATTAGGGACGAAATTTATTAACCTGGGGTTAGATATTATCCAGGATGAAGAGGGTTTTTATTATTTTTTAGCTAACTGCGAAAATATGAAAGCACCTTACGGTCAGCGGGATAATTTTACCGTCGTTGGCAA
>QQUB01000104.1 GCA_008501835.1 Bacteroidota bacterium | reverse complement strand
TCCTGTCCACCGTCAGGGACATGTACAAATGGCACGAAGCGCTGCTGACAGATGGCATTCTTTCCGCAGAAGCCAAGGCCAAATTCTACGCACCGCACGTGCGTGAAGGCGAAGGAGCACAGTCCTTTTACGCTTACGGATGGGCCATTTTCCCTACACCCCGCGAAACAAATCTAATTGCTCACAATGGCGGAAACGGCGTATTTTTTGCCGACTTCTGGAGATACCTGGAAGAAGACATCACCATCATCGTCATGTGCAACAGTTCCAATCGTTATGCGGAGGGCATTGCCAGCCAGATCGCCGGAATTATCCTTGTTCCTGATTTTGAACCTTCCTACCCAGAGGGCAGTGGTATTGAATTGGACGGAGCCGTGGTAGAAAAAATTGCCAATGATTTTAAAGCTGCCATCGCGCAATCCGAAGAATCTGAATGGGAAAATTTCATCAACACTCACTTTTCAGATGAGTTAAAAGGCTACGTTTCCATGTCGGAACACCTTGGGTTTTTCAGGCAATTTCACAACGACCTGAAGGACGCGGAAATGTTGACGATTGATGTTTCGAATAACGTGGCTCAATTGGTTTATGAAACAGCTGATGGAGGTGTTTTGATTACACTTGAGTTGGATGAGACAGAAGCCGGGAAAGTTAAGGTTGGAGGGATAATGGTGGATTGATTTTCCCGAAGGGGGGATTAATTATGAACCACTAACAGAATATCGAATATTGAATATCCAATATCCAATTTCGAAGTAGTTTAATTGATTAAATCACCATGCCAGCCCCTACCGTTTCATTGGTAGCTTCATCGATGAGGATGAGGCTGCCGGTGATGCGGTTTTTTGAATAAGCATCGACATACAACGGCTGGGTGGTTCGTAATTCCAGGCGGCAGATGTCATTCATACCAATTTCAGTGTCTTCCTGGTTACGGTGAAGGGTGTTGATGTCGAGTTTGTAGCGGATGGATTTGACCATACAGCGTACCTCGCGGGTAGTATGAACGAGGGTGTATTTTCCGCGCTCTTGCAAAGGTTTTGAACTAAACCAACAGACCATCACCTCCAGATCCTGGGTGACTTCCGGCTGATTATTTGGGCGGACAAGCATATCCCCCCTGCTGAGGTCGAGATCATCTTCCAGCTGAATGGAAACTGACATGGGCGGGAATGCTTCTTCGACAGAGTTTCCCGCTAATTCAATGCTTGTAATTTTCGTCGAAAAACCGGATGGCAGCAAGGTCACCGTATCCCCTGTTTTGAAAACACCTCCGGCCACCTGTCCTGCATAGGCCCGGTAATCGTGAAAAGCATCATTATTTGGCCGGATAACCATTTGCACAGGAAACCTGCAATCGATCAGGTTGTGATCGCTGGCCACATGAACATGATCGAGGTAATACAGCAGCGTACTGCCATCAAACCAGGGCATGTTTTCACTTTTCTTAACCACATTGTCACCATTCAAGGCGGAAATCGGGATGAATTGCAAATCCTTAACATTGAGTTTGATCGCAAAATCGGCGAACTCCTGTCTGATCTTTTCGAAAACGGTTTCATCGTAATCGACCAGATCCATTTTGTTGACACAAATGAGCAGGTGTGGAATTTGCAACAGGGAAGCAATAAAGGCATGTCTTCTTGTTTGCTCAACTATTCCTTTCCGGGCATCAACGAGGATGAGGGCGATATTGGCGGTTGAGGCACCGGTTACCATATTCCGGGTGTACTGAATATGTCCGGGAGAATCGGCAATGATGAATTTACGTTTTGGGGTGGAAAAATAACGATAAGCAACATCAATGGTGATTCCTTGCTCCCGCTCGGCTTTTAACCCATCGGTTAACAGGGCGAGATTTAGGTTTGTTTCTCCACGACGTTCTCCTGCCATTTTAATGGCTTCCAGCTGGTCCTGAAAAATGGATTTCGTATCATATAGCAAACGTCCGATAAGGGTACTTTTCCCGTCATCGACACTACCTGCTGTAGTGAAGCGGACGAGCTCGGATTTATGCTTTGGTTTTTCCATTATTGTTATTTAGCCACTGTTTTACAGCCCATTGCTGACTCTCCAGGTGCAACAGACCAAGTGCTTGAGCAACGGGAAGATACACGATTTCATGGTCTTCTTCAATGATAAGGCTGACATCCTGATCCAAAATCCGGGCAGAATAATAAACGCCCTGTTTGTTAAGATAAGCTCCAGCCACTGGAGAATAAATGAATTCTGCTGCTTCGCAGATCTTTTCAAGGTCAGTCACGAAATAGCCTGTTTCTTCCTTTACTTCACGGATCAATGCTTCTTCAGGCTGTTCCCCGTCATCGATGCCTCCTCCCGGCAGGAAATATTTCCCCCAACCAATAATACGCACCATAACAAGCTCCTCCTCCCGGGTCATGATGACATAACTGCCGGGCCGGTCGATGGACCTTTCGCCTTCGGGTAGTTCTTTGAATTGAAGCATGTGTTGATTGCTGGTTACAAGTTGCTGGTTTCTGCCCCGACAATACGCGTGCGGGATGTGGCTGCGCTGCAGTTGCTGAAAAAGTTTAACCACAGGGGTCTAAGGGAAGGCACAGAGGACACTGGGTTTATCAAGAATAATTATTTACCTCGCGTTCTCCCGACACTTCGTGTACACTCGATAAAAATCTCATTCGGGATGAGACTTCGTTTCATTTGCGATTCCTCTCCGTTCAAATCAGCTTCTGAAGACTGCTGACTGAGAGCTGAAGACTGAGGACTGAGGACTACTCCCTGAATCACTATTCCACTACAGCTCTTCCTACACTATTATAATAATACCCGCGCTCCTTCATCATCTCCAGGTCGTATAGATTCCTACCATCAAAGATGACTTTGTTTTGCAGCAATTCATCCATAGCAGTGAAACTAGGCGTTCTGAAAACACTCCACTCTGTTACAATAGCCAGAGCATCTGCTCCCTGCAGAGCATCGTACTGATCTTCCGCAAATTCAATCTTGTCGCCGTAGAGTTCACGCACGTTGTCCATAGCTTCCGGATCATATGCTCTTACCTGTGCTCCTGCGGCAAGCAATTTATCAATCGTGTACAATGCGGGAGCTTCACGAATATCATCGGTATTCGGCTTAAAGGCTAATCCCCAGAGGGCTATTTTTTTCCCTTTCAGGTCACCTTCAAAATAAGCGATAAGCTTTTCAGCTACGAGCAGCCTTTGTCTGTCATTTACATCCAGCACAGCATCCAGGATTTTAAAATTATAACCACTTTCGGTGGCTGTTTTATGTAATGCCTGAACGTCTTTTGGAAAACAACTCCCTCCAAATCCAACACCTGGGAAAAGAAAACGTTTGCCGATCCGGGAATCACTTCCCACACCCATGCGCACCATATCCACATCCGCACCGACGATCTCACACAAATTAGCGATCTCGTTCATAAAGGTGATCCTCGTGGCCAGATAGGAATTGGCTGTATATTTGGTCATTTCCGCAGAACGCTCATCCATGAAATAAATCGGATTGCCCTGGCGAACAAAAGGTTTGTACAACTGTTCCATCAATTTACGCGCCCTGTCCGAGTTGGTTCCTACCACGACACGATCTGGCTTCATGAAATCATCAACGGCGACCCCTTCTCTCAAAAACTCAGGATTACTGACCACATCAAATAAGGATTCATCGAGATTTTCAGCCAATACGGCATGTACTTTTTCAGCTGTTCCAACCGGAACGGTACTTTTATCAACGATGACTTTATAATCTGTAATGATCTTTGACAGGTCGGCAGCTACGCCCATGACATAGGAAAGGTCAGCAGCACCATCGCCTCCCGGAGGCGTTGGCAATGCCAGGAAGATTATTTTAGCATCCTCAATGCCTTGAGCGAGATTTGTAGTGAACTTGAGCCTTCCCTGACGGGTATTCCTTTCGAACAAAAGTTCAAGCCCAGGTTCAAAAATAGGAACGATGCCATTGCGCATCTTATCCACTTTGGCTTCATCAATATCTATACAGGTAACATCGTTACCTGTTTCGGCGAAACAAGTACCGGTGACAAGCCCAACGTACCCTGTTCCAACAACTGCTATTTTCATAGGTGATTTGTTTATAATGCCTCATTATTTAAGGGCTGCAAATTTACAAAATTTTTCCGGGAAAACCCGATGGAATTGGAGCCACGAATGCACGAATTTTTGGGGAAAAGATGACTCGAATCTGAGGGACCACGAATGCACGAATTTTTGGGATCAGCAGGCAGGTACACGAATGATGTTTGGAGAAACTGTACAATTTGAGGACCTATAGATAGGTGAAGAATACCATTGCATTTTCTGTATTCACATCTTAATCCCGAAAATGTCGCCTGGAATAATTTTACTATACCACAGTTTTTGTATATTAAGGAAGAAATAAAACTGCTGCGAAACCATTAAACCAAAACCATACAATTCCATGAAAAAATGGCTGAATAATATATATTTCTCCTTTCCGGTACAGCTGGCCATTCTGCATCTTCGCAGTCAAATGATTTTTATTGGGATATGGATTACCCTGGCGCTTTTTATTTCTGGAGTTGCGGGTGCAAGATTTGGGTTTCCAAGTCTGTTTTTAGATCCCGAATATCTGGGGAAAGTTGGGTTCACCAGTTTTTTTATCATTGGAGCGAGTTTTGCGCAGTTTTTTATGAGCTGGCACCTCGCCACTTATCTACTCACTGCACACCACTTCCCATTCCTGGCTTCGTTATCCCGACCATTTACGAAATACTGCATCAATAATTTCATCATACCGGCGGGTTTCTTTTTGTTCTATGTAGGCAAGGTGTCTTACTTTCAGGTAACTTATGGGGAGTTGCCTGCCTCGGACGTCATGCTGTACACCTTAGGGTTGATGTCAGGAATGTTATCTACGCTTCTGCTATATGCATTTTATTTCCGGTTTACTAATCGGGATATTTCCTATTATGAAAGAAAGCAAAAGCACCTGCCTCATTTTGTAGAAGGAATGGTACCTGGTCGCAGGAATGTGGATATTGATTACATCAAACAGCCTGAACACTCCGAGCGCGTACAGATCTATCTGAATGAATTCATGCGCCCCAAAATTGTCCGTAGTGTAGAACACTATCGATCTGAACTGATCAAGAGAATTTTTAAACAAAACCACCTAAATGCGCTGATCTTTATTCTGTTGACGGTTTTTGGACTCATCTTACTGGGGTTACTGATTGACTACCCGGCCTCACGAATTCCTGCCGGGGCAAGTATTTTTATTATGCTCAGTATTTTCATGGCTTTCATTGGTGCCATTACCTACTGGTTCAGCGAATGGAGTATCCCTGTGGTAATCGGCTTAATGTTCCTAATAAATTATCTGACTGGGTTTGACCTGTTGCATCGAGATAATCTGGTCTATGGCATGGATTATGGTATGCAACCCGTTGAATACAATTCCGAACAACTTCATGAAATA
>QQUB01000723.1 GCA_008501835.1 Bacteroidota bacterium | reverse complement strand
TCTTTTGATTTTATTCCCATTACTAACTGATTTGTTTTTTCTAACATGATGTATTTGCTGACATCCCTTGTCTTTTTATTCATAGTTGGAATTTTTGTAAAGAAATATATACCTAATCTTTGCGCACTTTGTTTTGCTGTTTCTACAACATGGTTGGCAGGTTTGGTTTATACCAAATTAAATGTAAAAGGTCTTGGGGGAATAGATACTACTGCGCTTGGCATACTCATAGGGGGAAGTGCTGTTGGAGGTATGTATTATATTTTTCGGCACGGTAATCCCAAATGGGAAGTATTCAAGCTTCCTTATCTACTTTCAACCTTTACTGTTATCTATTTTTTGCTTGTATGGGACATTGAACTGGTAGCGTTTATTTTCCTTGGAATACTGTGGATGATTTTCTTTTTAGTATACCTTTTTCGAGGACAAGGGTTCTCAAATTGGTTTAATAAGATAGTCGAGTGTTGTAAGAATTGGTAAGCGATAATAATTATTAGGTAATACAAGAAATTAGGTCATGGATAATATAAATAAAAAAGAAAAATTAAGCATACCAGTAGCAATAATCATAGCGGGTATTGTTATTGCTTTAGCCATAATTTTAACAAGAGGTTCAGGCACCTTGGTGAATCAACCGCAACAACAGGTAGGAAATGGAAATCAAGTACAGGCTAATCCTTCACTTGATCAAGTTGCAAAAATAACTTCCAAAGACCATATTAAGGGAAATAAAAATGCTCCAGTGAAAATCATTGAGTATTCAGATTTTGAATGTCCTTTCTGCAAACGTTTTCATAATACGATGAATCAGGTTATGGATGAATATGCCGAAGGTGGTCAAGTGGCTTGGGTGTATAGGCATTTTCCACTTGATAGCCTTCATCCAGAAAAAGCACGACTTGAAGCAGTGACATCAGAATGTGTTGCGGAAATTGGGGGAGATGAAGCGTTCTGGGCATTTGCTGATGCATTTTTCGCAGTTACACCTTCAAACAATCAAACTGATGTAGTAGTAGTGCTTCCTGAGATAATAAGCGATCTAGGGCTTTCACAAAGGAAAATAGATGAGTGTGTAGCCAGTGGGAGATATGATCAAGACATTCAAAATGCTATAGACAATGCGATAGCAACAGGAGGGCGGGGGACACCCTGGAGTATTATTGTAACTGAAAGTGGTGAAAAGTACCCTGTAAATGGAGCACAACCATATGGTGCAGTTAAAGCATTAATTGATATAGCATTGGAGGAAGTAAGATAAGAAACTAGAACGTGAATAATATACCAGATTTAACTTTTTGCCTTATTCAAGAAAATTAAAAAGAGATAATTATTTTTATCATATCTGAAAAATACTTAGTAACTTAGGGCATATAGAGACCTTTTTCTTTAAAATAGATAAGGCTTGAGATAATTGTTTAACCATCTAAAACCAAAACAATGGAAAATTTACTTCTCTTTGATAACCGACCGGTTATTTATTATCCAACCTTACTGAAATAATTTAAGTTATACTCATTCCCAGACATTGAATGTAAGCGGCATAGAAAATATAAATTATCCAAATTTTCTCTTTTGACAAAAAAATCTAATAATAGACAACTAGATTGTTTCATATGGCGAAAATTGTAAGTGAAACCCATATTACAGGTGCGAAAGGTGTTAATGCATTTGAACGGTATTGTTTAAACCACATCCCATTACTGGTATGGAGGGAGGAAACAAAGAATGATTATGGTATAGATGGAGAAGTGGAGTTTACCTATCGAACGAATGACAACAAATTGGCCGTATCAGGCAAGATTATTAAGGTTCAACTCAAATCAACTGATAAAAAAGGGTACATTCAGAAAGAAACATCTACTAGTTTTGAGTTCCTTGCAAAGCAAGACGATGTTGAATATTGGTCGAATCATGACTGTGATGTAGTTCTGGTTGTATATTTTGTTAACGAAGAAAAATTATTTGCAAGAAAAATATCAAAAAAAGATTTAAACTTAGCTAGGAAGACACAACCAATAATATTTTCAAAAATTGAGAACGAACTAGTAATTGGTGATAATTTATTTGAGCAAAAATTTTCTTCCTATTTTAAAAGCCGAGTTGATTCATCTCATGAAGAGAAATTGTTTTCGAATCTTTACAAATTTTTTAGACTTCCTAAATTCATTTATTGTTATAAAAGTAGATTTACTAACCCCACGGATATATTTACTGCGATGGAAAACTATTCGATCCCTCCATTCGTAATTAAAAACGGTGAACTCTTCTTTTTTGCTGAATTAATATCTTTCCCTGAGTTTAAAGAGCGAGTTATACTTGACAAGGAGGTTAATACTGAGCATTTTCTTAAGTCCTTTATGAAAGACGACAATAATCGCCGAATTATAGCCCAATTAATTAATATTTACATCAAAGACTATTGTTATAAAAAGTACATTGGATATAACCGCAGATATAATAGGTATTACTTTAAATTAGCCGATGATCAGGATAAGAGAACGGAACAATATAGGTCAAAAAAAGGTAGGAGTACTAATCGGGTTGTAGCCCAACGGCAAGATTATTATGGAGTAAAGCACGTTAGACATCTAGGTTTTCAATTAGATTATGTTTATTCTGATGAGGAGTATTATGTAGCAATTAATCCAAAATATCTCTTTACTAGCGACGGGCATGAAGTTTTAGAGGAACCACAATTAATTACTAAACTTACTAACTACCAGACCGCTAGGGAACTTAATCAATCAGTGATTAACCAAATACACTTTATTTTTAAATTTTTGGCTAATAATGGCCAAGCACTAAAAATTGCGGATTTTCCAAAAGAAAAAATCCAAGTTTATCAATCGAAGACTTTTTCAGTAGATTTTGGTATTCGAGATGATTACGATGGAGATCCTAATCAAATGACTTTGCTATGAGAGTTGAATATTTAGAAGAACCTTTAATAGAGTTTTCAAATGACTTTCTTTGTGATGACCCTAAAAAAGGACTGACAATTAGTGGATTCTTTTCTCTTTCTCATCAGAACCACAAATCAGAAATTCAGTATGCAATTATTGGTAGAAAAATTGATATTGAATCTGTAGTTGATTGGGTGGGAAAGATTAAATATCCAATTGAAGCGACTAAAGAAGTATTGATTAATAATGAGGTTGAGATAATTGACGGTGAAGTTGAAAATCTGACAATTGAAGACGATGAATATCTAACCACTAATGATCTACAACTAGATGACCAAGTAACTTACCGTTATAATAAACAGCTTAACCCTGATTTTCCAGGCTTTAACAAAGACTCCATATTTCGCTGCGAGCTTTTAAATGATAAATCTAATAATATATCAGTAAAAGGTCAAGAATTAAAAAAGATATTAAAGTCTAATAAAACAAAGGTTGAGAAAGTAGAATTAATAATTGATTTATATGTGAATGCTTATCTTCGCTTGGAAGAGTTTTATGATGTAAGACCAGATGTTTGTCTTCTTGTTATACCGACTGATGTATTTAACAAACTTTCATCAATATCTTATGGGAAACAATGGATAAATCTTCGAAGAAAACTAAAGGCGGAGATAATAGCAAGAAGCAAGAACCTATTCCCTGTTCAGTTATTACTTGAATCAACGGTAACAGGTAAAACAAAAGGCAAACAAGATTTTTCAATGATTGCCTGGAATTTTTGTGTAGCACAGTATTATAAGACCGGTGGTTGTATCCCATGGGCATTAACACAAATAGATAAGGAGTCAATTTTTGTGGGTGTTAGTTTTCATAAAGTTCTGAATGCTGAAAATAACCTAATGAGATCAAGTGTGGCACAAGCATTCAATAGAGAAGGCAAAGGCATTGTGATTACTGGTAGACAATTTGAATGGAATACTAAAAAAACAAGAGTAGCCGCTCCTCATTTAACATATCTTTATGCAAAAGAACTTATTCAAAAGGTTATAAATACATATAAGGAGCTAAATGGTTACACCCCAAAAAGAATAGTTGTTCATAAAACAACCACTTTTTGGGATGATTTTATTAACAAAGAATTTGCTGAAGCTAATGGATTTATTGATGGGGCTAAGGAATTGTTAGGAGACGATGCCGAGGTTGATTTAGTCTCAATACGGTCTACCAAGATTAAATTACTTCGGAGCAATGGTATTTATCCTGTTTTGAGAGGATCTCTTTTAAAAATAGATGATTACTCTGGAATACTTTACACAACCGGATATATACCTTATTACAGAACTTACCCAGGGGTACATGTTCCAATGGGGGTCAAGGTAGATGTTATTGGAGAATCTACACTCCGTCAAGTTTGTGAGGAAATATTAGCATTGTCGAAACTTAATTTTAATAACTGTAACTATTACAGCAGTTTACCAATAACTTTGACATTCTCTCAGAAAGTAGGAGAGGTTATCCAGTATTTACCTGAAGAAAAAGAACCTCCCAATAGATATTATTATTACATGTGATATTTGAATTAATTTGTCTTATATCAAAGATGGGAGTTTAATCGTTTTTTTATTATTTTCAGCTTGGAGGGAGAATTGATTTTTCCTTTTTTTTCATCAAAAAAGATTCCTTCAAACCGTTGACTTCCACTTTGCGATCCTTCTTATTCGCAAAGTGTCGTGCATGAAACGGTCTTTGAAGATGATATAATGAATCCATTACTAGGTAATCAACATCAAAAATGATTGATCCTTCTTGTTCTATTACAAATCAACAGCATCTTCACAAAATGTGACGTCACCACTGAAAAAAATTGCCAATTTGGCAATAACTGCATTCTATTTCAGATAGTCCAAAAAGCATAAACTTAGGGCATTAGGATTAATTTTCTTGATGCTCATTTTTATGTCTCAAAAAATAAATTATTTAAGATTACATCGTAAACGTTCACCACTATCCCAGTCAGATATTGCATATTTGGCGGGTAACCATCTTTCAAATATTTCCAGGTGGGAAAAAGGACAAAGAGAACCCCGTATTGAATTTCTACTCATTTACCATCTCCTATTTGATACCTCTATTGAAATATTCTTTGAGCCTCGACTTGAGGCAATCAAACCCAGGCTAACAAATCAAATCCGGCAGTTAATCACCGAAATCAAAAAGAAAGAAAACATTCCCAGAAATGGTCCCGTAATTTCTTTCCTTGATCAAACCCTTATTAGATTAACTAAATGATTTCTCTATGCCTAAACCAAAAAATAACCTAGTGTTCTCCGTTTATCCAAATAGTTCCGGTTTCGGATTTGTATATATGGCCGGTCCCAGGAAATTAATAGATTTTGGGTCGGTTAGAATTAGCCCTATAAACAATAGGAAGGTAATGGACAGAATAAAAAAAGCCATTGAATATTTCCAACCTTTGATCTTAGTAGTGCAAGATCCAAAGGGTAGGACCTCAAGAACAGGGAAGCGGGTAAAACGACTAATTAGTAATATTTCAAAATATGCTACTCAAAATAATCTAACAGTCACTCAATACTCCCGTGATCGAATTAGAGAAGTGTTTGAGCAGTTTGGTGTAGTCACCAAATATGAGATATCCCAAGTTTTGATAACTGAATTTAAAGAGCTTGAAAGAAAGTCTCCAAAGCCAAGAAAACTATGGACCAGCGAGGATAGGAATATGGCTATTTTCGATGCTCTATCGCTTGCTTTGACCTGGTATTATTTGAATGAGTAAGATTAATCCAATTTCAATTTTTTGATATGGTTTTTAAAAAGGGTAATGCATGTTTTTGAAACTTTATCATTTTCTAGGTTCATTATTTCCTCGAAAGGCAGGGGAATAGTAAGATAAACTTTTCCCTTTCGAGTCCAGGTATCGAATTCAAAATCATCAGGCTCTCGAACAACAAATGTGACAATCATTTTTTCAAAATCTTTGAACTTTTTATGCAATTTCAAAGATGCCAGTAATTCCTTTATCTCTACTAAATTAACCTTAGTTTCAACTGGCTGATCCACAATTTTTGTCACAAAGAATTCCATTAGAGTGTTATTTGTTACTAATCAAGCTTTGAATTAAGAGGAGGGTAAATAAGCTTTTTCTTTCGTTTCTGGTTTTCAGGTAAAAGAGGATAGCCTCCTAATCTGGCTAACTCTCGGTTTTTGGCAGTAGTCAAATCCCCCCTGTATTCCAGTACATAATACACCTCATGCTTTTCATAGAATTCAGTAGAATACCTATTTTGCCCATCAGTAGTAATACCTATTTTTGCGATTTCATTTACCTCAAGCCAAACTTTACCTTCTGGGCAAAGATAACATTCTCTAAAACCAGGAACAATAGCTCGAAGGACATATTGTTCCGCTCCCTCTGAATTTTTCTTTTGCCTTCTTTCTATTTCTTCTTGCCTTTCTGGTGTCAGGGTCGGATTTTTGTCAGGATCAGAGGTTACAACATCATCATATCCAAGAGAAGCAAAGACCAAGGAGCCTACAAAAGCAACACAGAAAAGCAAAAGCCAGAACAGGGGTCTATTGTTCCGGCTTTTTTTATCTTTTCCAGGACTAAACTGTTTATTGAAAATCGAACTTGAATAATGTGATGCAGTCATTTTAAGGTCACTGTTTAGTGCAGGATAGAGAAATCATGCATACAAAAAGAACCGTTTCTAAAAGTCGAATTGAATTTTTCATTATTGCGATTTTTATGACATGAATAAAAAGGGTGATGCCAATTACTATGTGGCTTACCCTTTTGTAAAGTTAAGAATAAAAATTTAAAACACCTAAATAGGTGTAACTAAATAATAGTACCTAAAGTTGTGGATTGAATGTTTCTTTGTATACATGAATGACAATGACCAATACATCAAAGAGCAACTCGAAAATTTTGGTAAACGGTTGAAAAAGATCCGCCAGGAGAAAGGATTTACCAATTATGAACAGTTTGCCTATGAACACAACATTGGCCGTGCACAATATGGTCGATATGAAAAAGGAAGTGACTTGCGTTTAAGCAGTCTACTAAAATTACTTCGTGTTATGGAGATTGACCCGGTAGAGTTTTTTAGCGAAGGATTTACCTTTAAAAAGGGAAGCAAAGGGGATTAGTTGGCCTTTAACTAGTTTTAAAAATTCCACCGAATCTATCGGACATTTGTCGAATTGTTATTAATGTCCGATAGGCCTGATTGAAAAAAATCTTATTACCTTATTATTTCAAAAAAAATCAATTTGCAAGATTGCAATTTGGACGCAAAACTTTTTTGTTGCCCAAATTGCTCTTGACCTGCGGTGCTAAAAACCATATAAAATAATTTTGGAGATAGGGAGCTTTTTTCGTGCAAAAGAAAAGAAGATTTAATCTTCATCGTCGTCTGATTCATCATCAGATTCTGACTCTTCTTCCAATTCTTCCCAATAAGGACTGGGTACAGATTCCTGCTCCCAATAAGGACTTAGTTCGGGTTCCGAAATATCATTAACGCTTTCTTGTTCAACTTCAACCGCCTCGTTTATATCAAGTGCCAACTCAGCTACACAAGGATCTTCATGGTCAGGTAACGGTTCAGCATTTTTTTCAACTGAATATGTCATTTCCTTTTCCTGAGTTTCAAGTTGTGTATTACTGTCTTTTTCCAACTTAGGCTTTGGTTCATTATGCTCCTCGATTATGGAGTGAACTAATTCAGGGTATTGCTCAAGTTGATACTCATGCAACTTTTGTTTTATTTGGTTAAATTCTGTCTGACTTACTCTGGAGGTTTCCCTGCTCATATATTGATTCCCGCTAATCATAATGTGTATATGGATATGATCGGTATCAAAATGTGGGCGAGCTATGGCAAGAGAGTTTGGCGCTCGCCAGTCGAGATATTTTCTGGCCATGTCTAATAGTATATCTGGGTCCTTTTCCAGGATTTCTCGGTCTTTAGGTGAAAAGCTAATAATCTCATGATATTGAACTACGCCGTTTTTGCGTTGTCTGCGAAAAGAGTCATTATTCTGAAATGCCTGAGTGATTCCTGCTATATCATTTTCGGGGATACCGCTAATATTATGAAGGAAGGTAAGGCTCTGAAAATTCTTATCATCTTCTTTATTAATATAGCCAAGGAGCTGATTAAAAGAGTTCTCTTTTTCAGATATGTATTCAACTAATTGCTTAAAAGAATTATCCTTTCGAGTTTTACTTTTCACTACCGGCATTGTCCTGATTTTTTAAGGTCAATAAGTAGTCAACTAATTGGTCGATTTTATTAGGTCTATCAAGAAGGGACTCCTCTAAAGCTTGCTTTAAGGTTTTTGTTGGCTGGTGCATGAATTTATTTATTCTACTCTCCAGATCGATAATATGGTTCTGCAAGGCAAAATAATTGGTGTAGAGTGCATTGAATTCATCATCGCTTAAATTTCCTGATTGTTGGTTACTTCTTCTTAGCTGGTGGATTCTTTGGGTTAACTGATTTATATTATTCCCTATGGCTCTAATGTCTTTCCCAAGTTCTCTAACCAGTTTTTCATCGCGGGGAAGGTATTGATTTGAAAGATAAGCCAAAACAGCTTTTTTGATAAAAGGGGCCAACTTGGCCTTTTTTGTTATGGTTGGTGTATCTGTTGAGGTGTATCTGGTAGCGACTCGCTTAAGCTCTGAAAACTCTGTTTTGGAAAATCGTAATGTATAACGGAGTGTGTCTTTTTTGCGTTTAAGTTGATACCATTTTTGATAAGCTTTACGGTACTGCTTTTTTAATAATTGCACCTTGTCAGGAGGTGTATCTTTGTTAACTCCTGCCTGGTAAAGAAATTCCTTTAGTGTGGGCATTTTTTTCATGGCTCAAAACTTAAAGGTCATCTTCTAAAATTTGGTCTAACTTTTTCTTTAGGTCAATTTCAGTCTGGGTTTCCAATTCCTTTTCTAATGGGAACCGGATAAAGTCTTCAGCAAGTTCTATCTCCTGTTGCATAATAATTTCTTGCGGTACAAGGCTACCATCTATTGATTGTATACCAAATTTTTTCATCAATCCTTTGTTCTTGTAAATCGGAATAGTTGTGATTTTTTCACCATAATAGTTCCCGTGAATGAAAATACCGGCCCAACTTTCTAATGTGCGGATTTCATCCTGATTCAGGAGGTTTCTACCCATTAGTTGTGATGCCCGGCCAGATTTTTTGATCTCTATTGTTGCCTTTCCAAGAAGCTGAGTGAGATACCTTAGTGTTGTTGGGTCTTTAATGCCGGGGTAGGCGAGGATACTGCTACAATTACTAACTATGGTATGAGCTTTTGTTTTATAAAGACTATACACCTGTTGAAGGTCCTGACAAATAAGAGCTAAACCTACCTTCTTTGACCTAATAAGTGCAATGACAGATGAAAAGTTAGGGATCACCGAAAGGTTTCCAAATTCCTCTAATATCATCATAATTCCTAAATCGTTTTTAGAGAGTTTGGATGTCAGAAGAAATCTGAATAATTGGGAGTAAAAAACTGAAATTATAGTTCCCAACCGAGCCGGGTCTCCACTGGGGACCTTCAAAAAAATAGCTGTTTTTTTAGACCGCAGCGAAGAAAAATCAATGGAATCATCTGCGGTAAGAACCTTCACCTTTTGAGTGTCAAACCGGGTTAAGGCTGCCTGGGCAGACATGACCTGACCTTCTCTTGTTTTGTCAGGTTTAATTATCCAATCTGCGAACCATTCTTTGGTATCAATGTCGCCATAGAGTTCAACGAATCGTTGCATTTTTTCAGTGTTCAAAGACTTCATAAGTTGAATGAGTACTGACATATTACAAAATCGCTGGTCAGGAATGTTTTTGAGACAGGTAATAAGCGCTTGAAGCAACCTTGCTGGGCCAAGAGTCCAAATAGCCTGTACTTCAACTGCTTTATTTTCGATAGCAATGAGGGAGCCGGCGAAGTGTTGTATATCTGCATCATCCTCTAAGCGATGCAGGGGATTAAAGTGACTTGAAGCGGATGGATTGTCAACATCAAATAAAAGAACGTCAAAGCCTTTTTGCCTAAGTGCATCACCACACTTTTCATAAAGGTCACCTTTTGGGTCTGTGCAAACGATGGAACAATTATCCAACCGGAGGAGATTTGGTATACAAAATCGGGTACTTTTACCGGAGCCAGTTGGTGCGAGTGTTAAAAGGTGAGTATAGGAATCTGAGCGACTTAAAGCTTTCATGTCACCGTCAATAACCCAACCTTTGTTCCCGTATCGCATGGAAGACTTTTGTGAAAATTCTGCGCTTCCATGTATTTTGGAATTATTAGATTCAATGGGAAAAAAGAAACTGGACAGGAAGAGCAATATAACTGCGATCAGGATGAGTGTTAGAATAATTATGATGCCGCTGTTCATGCGTTTGTTTTTATGAAGTTTTGGTAAAGAAAGATTTAATCTTATGTACTTTCATTTTTATCCTGTGAAGAAACCATCGTATTCGGTCTGACCCAAGTAGGTACTTCAACATTCGGTAGGCCCTGGAAAATATCCCTTTAACTGCCCAGGAGAATATTTTTGAAACCATTCGCCATAATAGACCTCCAATATCTAAAGACCTTCCCTTCAACCTGTTTGGGGAGTTACCTATAAAATGATACACAAACCGCACCAGAAGAAATAGAAGGAATAGTGCGAGGAATTGATATTCCAGAGGATATTGATTACAAAAAATTACCTGTAGCATTTTCAAGGTTTTTGAATACAAACTACTCCCAGGAGTTGCCTCCCAGAAGTAGTCTGACGATACCTGGTTAGAAGAAGCCGCCTTTTTTCTTACTACGCTTGTAGAACCGCTGAATGATTTTAATCATAACCCATATAACCAGGAGATCAAAAAGAGATACTCCAAAGATCAATTCACGGGTGATAATCCCGGAGTTTAAAATCCTGAATACCCATACCGCTACGCGATCAAGGAACTGGATGATGAAGTGTTCGACTGGATTCATGGTATTAGCGCTTTTGAAGTGTAAGAATTACTATATCCCGGCCAGTAAGTAAACTGTAGCACCATGACTTTCGAAATAGTCTTTCCAAAATTGTCTTGCAACATGAACCAGTTCATCAAGTTCAGGGCTTGGCTGGTGAATGATATACAAATCAATACCTGATAAATCAGGTAAAGTACATTCTGATTCAAGCTTTTCAATAATCATGTCTTTCTCTTTCAACAACCTTTGGGGATTATTTCGATACTGGTAAAAGGAAAGGTTTTTTGTGTTTTCCAGTCCGTCGGAGAATAACAGACAAATCCTTCGCTCAGCAGGCGACTGTTCCAATTCACGTATTGCCTCACAAATAGAATGATAAAGCCTTGACCGGGCAAGCTCACCTGAAAACTGAGAACCTTGTTGCAGAGCCTCAATGGTTTCATTGTAAAATACTCGCTGTAAAGCAATCCGTTCTTTTGTGATTTCCGTAAAACTACTTCCACTTTTCGGAAGGCTTGCTTGCCATTTTCTGTTAGTATATCTATCATTCAGGCTTGAAACTTCAATTGAAGCAGCAGATTTGAATAAACTCACGGTATCTAATTCAATGGTATTAAATATGAAGCGTGCAGTTTTTCCCACGTCAAATTCCAGGTTATCGGTTTGGTCAGGCAAAATAGAAATTACCGTATCCACCCCACTTGGTTCAAAGATTTCACAACTTCCGAAGGTTAAAGAACAGATAAAGAGTAACGAAAGGGCTGTAATCCCTGATTTGGAAGGTGTGCCATTATCAGAAGGTGGCTCAGGAATAGGAACAGAAGTGCCGATTGTATTATTACCATCACCGGAAATACTCAAAGGTGGGATGTGATTATTCTCTTGCCACATTTTCACCAGGGGTATTTTCTTGTCTTTTCTTTCATCCTGATTCAAATTTCTATATCGGTGAATCTGGTGGCGGTACATAGATGTAAAGCGATCCTTTACGTTGTCACGGTAAGCAATCCATTCTGCAAGTTCACGATTGATTATATTATATTCATTGATGACTTCAACCTGATATTTTCGTATTAACTGTATTTTATGTTTATCAGCAACCGTTTGAATTCCGTTGATCATAGTATTTATACCGGCAAGTTGCTTTTCTGTTTTTTCTATAGCAGTTTCATCTTCAAAATACTTGTTTATCAACTCATCTTTTTCTTCAGCGAAGAAATAGGAAACTAATGTCAGAACTAAAAACATAGCAAGGTTAATAAGTGCTGTTATCCAACTTCCGTATTCAATAGCAAGAAAACTGATGACACTTAAAAGAGCCAAAGCTCCTACTAAAGAGAGAATGGTTCCTTTACGGTTTTTCGTGCGAATAGATTTTCCAGAAAAGCGTGCGGATAAAGCAATTGCCACAGCAATTGAGAAAGCGATAAACAGACTTCCTGCGGCAGAAACCTTTGCCATTTCCTCAATGTTTTTATAGGTAACTGCGATATCAGTAACAGTTCCTATAGCCAGAATCATGATATATAGTAAGTAATACCACCAAGGCTTTTTACGTGGACGGAATCCAAGTGCTTCTTCAGTGTTATTTTTTTCAGTCATATCCTTCTCTCGTTCCTGCTCCAAGCGTTCCTTCTTGCTTTCTAAAATTTGTATTTTACCGGCTGCTTCATTGTTAACTGCTTGGAGTTCCTGTGTGAGCGGGTTATTCACTTGCATGAGGGTTTCCTTCATGGCCTCATGGGGGTTTGTTCCAATTAAATTGTTAATGCGCTTTACAGAATCCAATTTTTCTTGCAGGTTAGTTACAACAAGAGAAATTAGTTTCAAACAATCCCGGAGGTAACCCTCAAACTTTGCTTTAAGTTCCATTTCTGTATCTGAAGGAGTGGTTAGGTCAAACTGAGGTATGCCTCTGGCCCCATTAAGTCGGGCACGTCTTTCTATCTGAGGAGCATTCAGTTTCAACTCCTCTAATATTTTTTCAACCTCGGTATTATAAATCACAGTAGTTGCTGGTTTCGGTTTGTTGCCTGTGATAGATTTCACTAATGAATTATTTTTCTTTTTTTTCATGACGAATTTCTTTTAAAAATGGTTAATAATGTAAATGTGTTTGTTAAGCGAATGAAGGGTTCTTCAATCCGATTTTGAAAGATTACAGGTGTTTGCATTACTTTTTACTTTTGTTAAAAAATGTGTTACCTATCAATTCAATATTTTCGTATAATGAGTAAATGGCAATTTGTCCGTGCCGTTTTGCAAGGAGTTTCGCTTTCTCCAAACTTTGAAGGACAATGGAGACATCCAGGTAGATATGATTCCGAAACTTCCATCCACTAAGGAAGTGGTTGGGAAGTTTCAGAAGTCCAGTATTTGTCATCAGGTATTCAGCTATGTCGTGTCTGTCCAGTGTTTTGTACTTGCATTCTCTGTCTTTGTATATGGATACGGCGTAACCGTAGATGGGCACTAAACCTGTGATTGAAATTGAGAACCCTCCGTTTGTAATGAGTCGTTTTTCGGCGAGTTGGGAAAGGATTTTGTGTGAGACATTATGAGTCTTTGAATCAAGCACCAAATCAGTTTTAAACCTGAAAAGGTCGTTTAACAATAAAACCATATTGCGAGGTGCATTATTCATAATATTTCTTCTTTCAATTATTTTGAATATTGTATGCACTGCTAAAATAAAGGTGGGGAGAAGCACAATGAAAATTTCTTCATGATGTCTATAAGTGGGTTCATATTCCAGAAAATCAAATAATTAAGGGGAATTTGAATCCTTTCAATATGCGATTTGAACTAAAATGAGTTGTTTATGAAATAAGGTTGAAAGTGAGTTTAGAAATGAATAGTTTTGAGTTTTAACAAGTTTAAAAAACTCCAAATCATGAATGTTCCGAGAATCTTAATTGTTGAGGATGATCCCACCCAATCAGAATACCTTGCAAAAAAAGTTGAAAGTTTTGGGTATATAGTATCCGATGAGGTAAGAACAGTGAGTGGGGCAAAGGCCTCCCTTTCAAAAAATCAGATTGATTTAGCCATTATTGATATAGTCCTTCTGGATAATGAAAAGGGAGGAATTGAGGTCGCAAAATTTATTAATAAACATTTCCATATCCCTTTTATTTTCCTTACAGTTCAAGAAGATGAAGAATTGGACCAGGAAGCCAAGAGGACTGGGTACAAAAATTTTCTTGATAAACCTTATAGTGAGAGGCAGTTAAAACGAGCAATTAATGACGCTCTTTGTCCACCTGGTGTTAAAAAAAACGAAAGTTCAGAGAATAAACCAAGTACCCAGATTGAGTATAAAAAGGGTTCTTCTTGGTGTTGGATTAAAGAAAACAATATTCTCCAAAAGGTTTATGTTGATAATATCTATTGGATAAAAGGAGACGGTCAATATTGCTCAATTTTTACCTTCCCAAAAGGTAAAAATGGGAAACCGAAGGTTTACACAATTTCACATCGACTGGGTATTGCAGAAGAGGCATTAAAAGAAAACCCTGATTTGATAAGAATAAATCAAAAATATATTGTCAACCTTACCAAAATTGAAAAACGAACTGCAGGTAATGGTATATACGTAGAAGGCTTAAAGGACATGCTAAAAGTTTCTGGAAAAACTGTCCCCATTGATTTTTGGGATCAATTGTAAAGTCATTTGTTTATAGATTCTAAATTAAATTTAGGGCTGGTAATTTCGTACACTGCTCCGTTTTCATTATACATTTTAATCTCACCTTCTAAATCTTCATTGGTAAGCATTTTGATAAGCCCTAAACCTGAAATTTTAGAGGATGCAGTGGTAGGAATTTCTTCTGGAAAGCCTACACCATTATCCTTAATTTTGAACGTGATTTTATTATCTGCTGATTCAAACAATCCTATTGAAAATTTTGGTTTTCTCCCATCTTTAAAGGCATGTTTAAACGAGTTTACTATAATCTCATAAATTATTAAGGCTAGTTTTTCTCCATATTTCAAGACCATTTTGGGAGTCGCTTTGAAGTCCATTTCAACTAAATTGTCATCAAAATCCGTATTATTATTAATTGAAATAATTTCTTTTATCCATTTTTTTATAAAAGGTTGAAGGTAGATAGTTTCATAATCTGCTCGTTCTCCATAAAGTATACTGTATAATTTTCCTTGAGCAATAGCTTTATTGCGAAGATTGGTAATAGACGTCTGGTACTCTTTACCCACACTTTGAGTAAATGATAATGTATCCAATTGACCTCCAAATCGGTTAAAATCATTCTTTACTTGATGTCTTAAAACGTGTAACAATCCATCTTTTTGCTTGTTACTAAGCTGTAGGTTTTTGTTTGTCCGTTTGATTGTTAATTGATCTTTCCTAATACGTCGGAAAGCAAGAAATCCGATTACTATAATAATCCCTAGAAAAAAGGAAACAGTACGATTCCTGCTAATTTGTTTAGATTTTTTCAGATCATTAATTTCTAATTTTTGTATCCTTAATTTATCTTCCTTTTCAATTCTTGCGTACCTTTCGTTATTAAATTGTCCTTCGATTAAAGCAACCTTCTTTGGAACCTCAGAATCATTTAATGAGTCTTTTAAGGTTATAAATTCCAATAGATATTGATTTGCTTTTTGGTAATTGCCTTTATATCCATATACTTCGGCAAGGCTGAATAAAAACTTGTCCTTATTTTTTGAAGAGCCTATCTGATCAATTAAAGCTAAGCCTTCATCAAAATATTGGATTGCTTCATTGGTATTTTCTTGTTTATTTTTTTGAAAGGTAGTAATTCCAAGATTTAAGTAATCTATGGAGAGGTTCAATTTATCGGTTGTTGCTTCATGTAGTTTCTTTGATTCATTGTAATAGTAAATGGCACTATCGGGTTTTGAAATACGTGAATAATATTTTCCAATTGAACCTAAGCTGGTTGCAATACCTTGAGGATAATTAATTTGGGTGAATATATTAAAAGATTCTTCGAAACTTGATTTTGCTAAAGAAAATGAATCTTGTTCAAGAAATAAATTTCCGATATTAATATGGATGTTTCCAACCATATAAGCATTTTCCATAGATTCAGCTAATACCAAGGCTGTGTCTAATTTTTCCTTTGCGCTGGTAAATTTTCCAAGACTTTTTAAAACCGCCCCCAGATTGTCATTGGAACGCATTTTAATAAAATCTTTAACTAAAGGAGGGCCTATCCACTCAGCTGAATCAAGGGCTAATTCAAAATAGTAAGCTGCAGAATCCAATTGTTCACCAACACGAAAAATATCGCCAAGATGAAGATAAGCTTGACACTGGTTAATCTCATCTCCCGAAATATTTTCATAAATACTTAAAGCTTTTTTATTGTATTCAAGGGCATCCTTTAAATTACCAATACTAAGCTGTAATTGAGCAAGGTTTAAAGCAGCGGTGGCTTTTAGGGTAAGATTTGTTGAATTTTTAAGATAAGAATTAGCTTTTTGAAAGTGAATTAATGAAGAATCAATTATGTTTAATTCTTTAAAGATAATTCCTAAGTTTATTTCTGTTGTGCCGATCCTGGTTGAGTCATCCAGTTTTAATCCAATAAAAAGTGAAGATTGATAATTCTCCAGTGCTGTATTAAGGTGATATTCTCTTTCTAAAGACCTGGATTTTTGTAAATGGTAATTACCAATGATACCGTAGCAACTTATTTTTAAAGTATCGTTTGCCGATTCTTTCAATAATCCTAAAGCTTCAGTTAAGAACACATATGATGAATCAAATTTTCTGTTTTTTAGATATAAATTTCCTTGTACAATTCTGGACAAAGCCATTAATCCCGTATCTCTAATTGTACTGCTTTCCTGATAGGCAATAGACAATAAGGAATCTGAAAAAATGAAATCTTTGGAGGTTTTTGAAGAGGAAATAATCTCTTTAATAGACTCATAGGTAGCAGGTTCATTTTTATTTTGACAGGAATAATTAATGATCAAAATAAAAATTACTAAGAGGATAGGGGAGATCTTTAATTTTTTCATTTCTGGTTGGAGTTATACGTTTTCAAAATTTATCTATTACTAGATAAGTCCTTTAAAGTTAAGTGATTTCTTCAATTTATTCAAAATAACAACATACTTGCATTTTTTTTAACATAGGGTATAGTTTGTCGGAAAGATAAATTTGTTCACTCTCCTTGAATTTTTTCATATCAAGGATTTAAAGTTTAATGTTATGTTTAATTCTGAAATAGCAATAGCTATATATAACATTGTTATTGCTTGTGCAATGGTGATAGGGATAATATTCCTTATTTTGTTATTTTCCGATCTTAGAAAGGGAAGGAAAGAGATAGAACGCTTAAACCACAAGTATGAAAAAGGTCAATTACTTATCAGGAAATTAAGTGAATTGATCGAGGATTTCAGTAAGAAGTAACTAAGAAAAATTTGGGATAAAACCCAAAAATTAAAATCCCCCAAATGAAGGAAGGGGGATTTTTTTATAGGATATATAAGGTATGTTATAATTAGAGTCACAAAAAACTTTTAGGTTAATCAAGATCCAATTCATCCAGCTTGTTTTCAGAAGTTTTACTTTTCACATTTAATTCTTGAAATTTCCCTTTTTCCAATTCCCGAACAAGTTTAATTCTTCCCAACAGGAACCCTAATACATAAGGATTATCATTTTCTTTAATTCCCTTGCTCAATGAAGCTGAAAGGTTAGGGTTAAACTTTTCAATCAAATACCCAGCGTTAAATCCTTTAATAGCTAAATCTTTATTTTTCATCAAAATGTATTTTTTGATTTTTTATCTAAAAATTCAAGGATAGAATCGTAGTCGTACAAAATATGTTTTTTGCCTAATGGAGCGAAACGGATTTCTCCAGTATCACGGTATTTCTGTAAAGTGGATTTGGAAGAAATCCGTAAAAGTTTCATGGCCTCTTCTGCACTAATCCATTTATCATGTTCAATTCCCTGCTTTTCTTTAAGTTTTTCCACTACATCCTCTACCAAGGCATAAAAAGCTTTGGATTCAAGACAAATGATATTTAATGGGTTATTAAAATCAGCCACGTTGAAGAAATTTGAAGGTTACATTCCTTATAAAGATATGAATTATTTGAATAGGATTCAACAAATTATATCGGAGTTGAAGGGGATGGAATAATCAATGCAAAAATATTGCATATTAAAAATCTAATACCTTATCTAAAGCTTCATCAGCTTCTTTATAAAGGAAGTTTTTCTGATAGTTAACGGTTGTTGTGATAGAAGAATGACGGTATAACTTTTGAAGCATTTGAATGGAGATTCGGTCGCCCGAGATATTTCCAAAAGTATGTCTAGCAATATGCATGGTAAGCGGTTTCTCAATTCCAGCTTGAGAAGCCAGTTTTTTTAATGAGGCATTAATCCTACGGTTAGCTTGTTTGATTCTTCGTTTAACTCTCCCTTTATCTGAAAAATCTTCAACGCTTTTTAGATCTGGAAAAATGAAATCGTTATCATTTCTTTTTTGCGGTAGATATTGATTTAATATTGCTTGAGCTTTCTCCGGTATTTTTAAGGAGCCTGGCTTGTTGTTCTTTTCCATAACATAGAAAATTCGCCCATCCTTGAAATCAGACCAGCGAGATAACAATACATCTGAAATACGCATGCCTGCAAAATAGAAAGAATATAGCCAGACATTTCGTGCGTGATATGCGAAGGAGTTTGGGTCAATGGGTAAAGATTCAAGGCTTTTTACTTCCTCTTCGTTCAATCCAATTTTTAAGGACTCCGGTTTTTTTAATTGGAACTTATCTTTTCCGAAAGGGTAAAACTCCTTTTCTACGATACCATCTTTCAAAGCTCTTTTAAAAAGAGTTCGTATAACTACCAAGTTGTTAAAAACAGTTCTTTCCGAAGCTTTAACTTCTCCTCTAAGGTATGCCCTGAATCCTTCTAATTTGGAAATTGTAATATCCTGAAAATTGATGTCTTTTTCCTTTAAGAATCTTCTGAAATGGCTTATGGCAGGTTTTTCTGCACTATGCCTATTATAGTTCTGTGCCGTTTTTAGTGTTTGGAAATACTCATTGGCATACTCAAAAATTGATTCTGAATTGGTGTGGTCTTTTATCTTGTTTTTTATGTCCTCCAAACTGAAAGGTTTCTTTTTTAGTTCGTATTCCAAAATGAGGTTGTTTACATCTGCGACCTTTTGAAGGAGGAAGTTATTTAGCCGGGTAGAATTGAGGTGGGATTTTTTAACTTGGTGCTTAGTCTCGTTCCAATGTTCTGGAAGAATATTTTGCTGTAAATACACATAAGATGATTTTCTGTTGTGCGTAATCCTGATGGCTAAGGGATAAGTACCATCTTTGTTTTGTTTCTTTCTGATTACTACCTTTACAGATGCCATAACACGTTGATTTGTTGTACTTGATTGTTTATTTGGTACAACAAAGGTACAACATTTAGTGGTTTTATGTGGTTTTATATAGCTTTAAGTGCCTGTTTTTCAATGTGAATTCTTATGTATTATTGCATATTGAAGCATATGAGACCATTTATCACAAGGTTCGAGCCCTTGTGGAACCACAAACGCCCCGACGAATCCGTCGGGGCGTTGCTGTTTCTACAAAGAGCGAGGCAGTTTATCCCGACCTGGGAAAATTAGGAGGTTTTCACATAAAATAATTTAGACTTCCGTTAATTTCTATTCAAGCACCATCACTTTTTCAACGATCTTTCCAATATTAGTTCTGATTTCGACAATATAAAGTCCAGGAGAAAAAGAGTTCAAGTCAATTTGATGATTGAGCAGATCATCTTTAAATTTGTATTGGTAAACAGCCTGCCCCCTCACATCGAAAAGCAATAATGATCCACTTGTATTATTTTTAAAGGAGGCATTAATTTTTAAGTTCTCTTTTGCAGGGTTTGGAAATATGTTATAATCAAAATTTTGAGTAGAACAAGATGTTTTGCAAGGCCCTGAACTGGTGAATATATCCACAGTGGATTGGCAAGGAGTTCCTCCGGCAATCAACAGAAAAGAATCGACGGCTACAACAGCATGATTTACCTTATGATTAAGATATGAGAGGGCAGTGGTAGACCACGTATTATTATTTGAATCAAAAATGTCAATTATATTATAACTGCTTATCCAATAGCTGTTGTTAGGGTCTAACTTGCCTCCATTGACAAAATAGGCCTTGCCACAGACGGTCACCGCATTTGGAGCTGCTCCCCCGGAAAAAGCCCTAGGATAAGAGAGATTTTCAGTTGACCATATTCCCGTTGAAGCATCGAAAATATCCACGATGTCACTTGTGCTATGATCATTGGTCATTCCTCCGGCAAAAAAAGCTTTATCCCCGATAACGGTGCCTGCCAAATTACCTCTGGCCACAGAAAGAGAATCAATGGTCCATTCACCTGTGGAAAAATGGTATATATCAATTCTTTTGGTAACGTTTGGGCCGTAACTACCTCCGGCAAACATGGCCAGATCACCTACAACTACAGCAGTTCCAACATACCTTGGTTCGGAAAGCTCAGCTGTCGTCCAATTGTCAGTATTGACATTGTACATATCAACGGCATTGGACATCATCTCGCCACCTTCCAGAATTCCCCCGGCAAAAATGACTATACTGTCATTACTCACAGCAGCTGTCCATCTTGGAACCGAAAGCTCAGCTGTTGACCATGTGTAATGATCTGTATCCAGTATGTCTACTCTGGACTCCATAATATACCCTGGTAATAAAGAAGTTCCTCCTGCAAAAAAAACTTTGCCTCCGCAAGCGACAGCAGTAGCAGCTCTTGCTTTAGACAGGTTGTGTGAGGTGTCCCAGGAATCTTCTATAACATCATAAATTTCAACTTTGGATGTAAAAGGTCCGTCACATGGTGAGCCTCCGGCATAGTAAACCTTTGTGCCTGAAGCAACTCCGGATACATATGCTTTCCCCTCTGAAAAATTGGTTTGTGTCCACTCCCCAGTAGGGGAGATAGTTGAACAGAGTAGTACAAAGGAAAGAAAAATAAGTTTTGACCATCCCTTCATTGAGGTATGTTGTCTGATTTTCTTTTTCATGATATATGTTTTTTGATGATTTTTTTACTTTCCTGTTTTTACCTTTTTCCCATGATAAATGGATTAATGGTGAGTAATCAAAACCAAAACTGTCTAGGGTGCGGGATAAAGCGGAAGGCATTAAATTGAAAGAATAGGGCAGGAAGGTATTCCGAGGGGAGGAGAGAACTAATAATTGGGCATTCAGCAATGCCTGATTTTTCATAAGTTAAAGGAAAATATACTTTTAAGCAAATAAATTTTTTTCCTCTGGTCTGGTTTTTCCTTAAACATTTTTCAAAAGGAAAAGTCTGTTTGCTATTCTGAAGTCTTCATATTATATTTTTTTGGTTTAAAAAACGGTCAAAATTTTTTTAAAAACATAAATAGCTGAAAATTAAACTGTTAAGGTAATTCTGTCATCCCTTGTGAAATCACAAACGCCCCGACGAATCCGTCGGGGCGTTGCTGTTTTACACAAAATTATCCTCCCTTATCTATCATTAACTCCTAACTGGAGCATTTCAAAAAAAACCTTACTTCTGCCTCCAGCCCTCACGTATCTGGAAGCTCAGTTTTACTCTTTGAGGATTATTACTGCTTCCGGTACCTGCAACTATTGTTGAGAAGTCTCTATGTCGGGAAAGAAAAACTTGTTCTGTTCCATCCTCGGCAATACCAACACTACTGGCCATGGTCACGTCTCCACCTTTTAATAATTCTATGATATCACCCTGGTAAAGTATACCAGTAAGTTCATCATCAGCGGAATTAGGGTCACTTTCCATGAGGTTTATCCTCAGGGACATTGCTGTGAAACCATGCTCAAAATTTTGTGTTTCGATATAAATCGTCTTTTTTTCAAAAGGTGAATGCGCTGTACCGTTTTCATGAATATTAACCCTTTGATGCTTTGCTTTGTTAAAAAGCCATTGGTTCGCATCTTCATTTACATAGCCGGAGCTGGACGGCAAAATTTAGAAGAAAAATCGAATTGAACGGTAGAAATAAAGTACTAATAAAGCTTGATTGCCTCCAATTGATCCAAATAATTATCCAATTCTTCCAAGCTGTCTAATTCCTCCAAAGAGCCATTGCTTTCAACCCATTTTCTCAGCTTATCAGAGCCATTGATGATGTCAATAGGATTTAGATCATAATTATATTCATATGGAGGTTCTTTCCATTCAAAGTCAGCTTTCATATGTTGAAACAATTCTCTTTGTAAAAATTGTCCTACGCGCCAGGGTTTGAAATCCTGTTTGTTGGTAACATGAATTTGAAACCCTCCACAAGCAAGGTTTGCATGTTTTTGAAAAGTGGGTAGAAACGTAATAGGTCTTAATTTAAATCCGTTCAAACCGGATCTTTCAACTGCATCTTGCAAATGTTTTTCATAGAAGAAGAAAGGTTTAATATTGGGGTGGCCTACTATTTCCAGTGATTGGGTGGTGCCGCGACCTTCGCTCAATTTTGTGCCTTCAAAAATTACTGTTGCCGGAAATGTGAGGGTGCTCTCCCATCTGGGGATATTTGGAGAAGGGATGGCCCAGGGAAGTTTGGTGTCTTCAAAATACATAGATCGATTCCAGCCCTTCATTTTTATAACTCGCAAATTGGTCTGATTATCCGTCCAGTATTTTTGATGCATCAAGGCAACTTCCCCAATGGTCATTCCATGTCTTACAGGAATGGGATGAAGACCGATAAACGAATGGAAATCCATATCTAATAAATTTCCCTCAATATCCTCTCCATTTATCGGGTTAGGTCGGTCCAGTACGATGATTTCAATATCCTTCGTTTTACATTTTTCCAAAATATTGGTCAGGGTATAGATGTAGGTGTACATCCTGC
>QQUB01000297.1 GCA_008501835.1 Bacteroidota bacterium | reverse complement strand
AAGTTCGAGAAAAGTAATTTGGATCGGCAAAACCGACATCATAAGCAATCTCAGAGATGTTGAGATCAGTGGTTTTTAACAGTTCTTTGGCCTTTTGAAGGCGAATGGATCGGATGAATTGAGAAGGTGTATTATTAGTTAATGCCTTAAGTTTACGGTATACCTGCATTTGGCTCATCAACAGCTTTGCTGCCATTTGAGGAACTCCAAATTCAGTATCATCCATGTTTTCCTGAACAACGGAACGTAATTTTTCCAGAAAGATATTTTCCTGGTTTGTTTCAGCAACAATCTCTTTTGCATGGGAAGGAAAAGTAGCAAATCTCTCTTGCAGGGCTTTCCGGGTTTCCACTAGCTTCTCCAGCCTCACGATCAATTCTTCCTTGTCAAATGGTTTGACCAGGAAGGCATCGGCACCATATTTCAGGCCTTCGATTTTGTCCTCCTGAGCAGCCTTGGCAGTTAGCAGGATTATTGGAATATGACTCGTGCGTTCATCACCCTTTAAAGTGTCACAGACTTCATAACCATTCTTTTCCGGCATCATCACATCGCTGATGATAATGTCAGGTACTGTTTCGATGGCCTTATCAATTCCCTGTTGCCCATCAAAAGCCATGACGATTTTGTATTCACGGGAGAGGATGCTTTCTATGTATCGGGCTACATCCTTGTTGTCTTCAATTATTAATAATACAGGCAGTTCATCAGGATTTTCCAAAATTTGTTGGCGCCCCAGCTCAATGGATTCTTCGGGAACCGGCTCTTCAATAATTGCTTGTTGCTCCAGTTTGGGAGCCTTTTGGGTGACTGGCAATAATATCGTGAATTCTGTTCCTTTGCCGGGTGTACTTTGAACCTCAATTTTTCCATTAAGTAATTCAACGAGTTCTTTGGTAAGTGCCAGACCAATACCGGTACCTTCTCCTTTTCGGGTTGAGGAGGCATCCACCTGGTGGAAACGATCAAAAATAAATGGAAGTTCTTCTGTTGATATACCAATACCGGTATCTTTTACTTTGAATTTCAATAGGGGAGTACCATCCAGAACGGTTTGGGTGATATGAAAAACCACCTTTCCTCCCTTTTCCGTGAATTTGATAGCATTGGATAATAAGTTGTACACAATGTGTTGGACTTTGACTTCATCAAAATCCATTTCAAGAGCATCCGTTTCAGGATAAAAGGTCAGGTTTATTCCCTTATCATCTGCCATGGACTGAAATGATTCTCCAAGGTATTGCAAATAGGGGACAATATCCCCTTGCACGTAATTCACCTGAAGGTTTCCTGATTCAAGTTTGGCGAGGTCCAGCATTTGGTTGATGAGATTGAGCAGGTTTTTGCTGTTCCGTCTGATCAATCTTCTTTCTTCCGGGTGATTCTTTACCCTGTCGGCCATACCCATGATAACGGTTAATGGAGTTCTGAATTCATGAGTGATATTGGTGTATAACCTTGTCTTCAACTTATCCAGCTCGACGGTTCGTTGTGTTTCGAGATCTTTTTGTCTCTGACGGTATCCCATCCCCAGTGAGAAGGTCAATAAATGTAGAATGGCTGATATCTGAATGATGTAGTACCTGGCATAGTTGGTTTCAAGATCCGGTTTGTTGGCGAAAAATTCAAAATAGGCATTGATGAAAATGGCAATGGCAAAAATCCCACCGGCAACTGCAAAGTACAAGGCAACCGTATCCTTCGACCGGATAAGCAAATAACATACCGCCAGACCTGCTGCTACAAATGGAATGATGAGGACCCTGGTGATTTCAACAATGATGTAATCCTCAAATGGTAACCAGGAAATGATTACTAAGATGAGTATGGCAAGGTTGATCTGTATGAATCGGGTAACCCATTTATTGTACTGAGGATACAACTTGTCGAATCGAACAAAACTTTGCATAAAAACGAAAGTCATGATTCCGGTAGCATATTGCAGAACCTGAAACAGGCACCAGCCCAGGTAAGGATTGTTCCTGAATAAAAAAGACTGCCAGTACCCAAAATCTCCCAGCGTCACCATGGATATACAGATCATGTAGGTGCTGTAATAGAGGTAGGTTCGGTCCCTGATTGTCAAAAACAACAAGAGGTGATAGAGGATAAGCGCCCATATGATGCCCTGAAAAAGTCCCTGGCCAAAATGTCGAAAACCTGCCTGGGTTCTTTTTTCCCAATAATCGGTTGTCATTAACTGGATTTCAAGAGGTAAGGGTTTATTGATCTTTCGTTGGATGCGCAGAAAAATTGTTCTTTTTTCTAAAGGTTTCAGCGTTAAAAAAGCCTGTCCGCTAAAACCTTCCTCCCGCTGGAATAAACCCGGTTCAAGATTTCCTGATTTTTGATCGTAAGGAACCAATGTGCCGAATCGGACAGTTGTGTCAAGGCCCAAAATATCAACCTGATGTTCATAACCCAGAAATAATATTACAGACCTGATGGTACTATCCGGGTTTTGGATATCTATTGATAGCCAGTTTGGCTTTTTATTTTCCAGGATTTCAGATAATTGTTCAATTGGAATTAACTCCTCTTCCCTAAATGCCTTCTTAATTTCCTCGATGGAACTGAGGCCTTTACTATCAGACAATGCCAAACAATGCTGACTTATGGATACTGCATCGGAAAATGATATAAGTTCCTGATTTACAATTATTGATGTTTCACTAATTTTGTTGGATTCAAAATCTTGATTGTCAGAAAGGATGGGCTCATTTCCCCGGGAACAGGAAAAAATCTGGAATAAAATCAGCAACAGGCAATAATACTTTGCTTTATTCATTTAACAGGGAAATGGTGTCCAGGTCAAAAATAGTCAATTTTTATCACTGATAGGAATATGTCCGTTGGACAGGAAATTTCTTTCCTTTTGAACTGTTGAGGAATTACCTGGAAAATGGAATGTCATCCGCCTTTCATTGTTTGGTTAAAAACCTTGATTATACTTGCTCTTAAACCATTGAATCCAATATTTTTTGGTACTTTTATAATAACAAACAGGAACACAAAATTTATAATTGACCATTGCTATGAATAAGTATTTTTCCCTTGCTAAAAAATACCTCACACCTCTATTTAATACACGAGCTGCAGGAGTTTATCTGATCCTATTTGCAGCTGCCATCGGGATTGCCACCTTCATCGAAAATGATTTTGGGACGAGTTCTGCTCAAAAGGTAGTATTCAAGACCAGATGGTTTGAATTGCTGCTATTGTTGTTTGCAATTTCTATCGTTGTGAACATCTTTAAATTTAGGATGATCCAACAAAAAAAATGGGCGTTACTCACCTTCCATGCTTCTATGATCATCATTTTGCTGGGGGCAGGGGTGACCCGTTATTTTGGTTATGAAGGAGTTATGCATATCCGGGAAAATGATTCCTCCAATACCATTTTATCCGCAGAAACATACCTGAATTTTGAAGTGCTAAAAAACGGGAATAATGTCAAGTTTGATGAACCGGTATTATTCGCAACGCTTGGAAATAACAATTGGGAAGAATCATTTCTGGTTGGCAATGATCTCATTGAGGCAAAAGTCGTGGATTTTATCCCTAATCCACAACAGATCATGGAAGAGGTGTCCGATGGATTACCGATAATCAAGATCGTTATGGCTGGCGTCAATGGCAGAGAGGAATACTTTGTTAGCCAGGGAGAAACCCGGAGGATCAGGAATGTACTTTTCAACTTCAAACCCGGAGTAATGCAAGGTGCCGTGAATATTGATTACAGAAATGATTCGCTGTTGATCAAATCCAACAGGGCAATGACTCAAATGGTCATGGCTACTCAGCAAGTGGATACTTTGTATCCAGGTCCCGGTTATTATCCGTTGAGACTAAGGTCGATGTATTCAGACGGTATCAATAGTTTTGTTTTTGGAGAATTTAACAAAAATGCTACCGTAAAAATTACCTCAGAAGCACCAAAAGTCAAAAACGAAAGTATGACTGCATTGGTGATGGATATTTCTATTAATGGAGAAACTCAGAGAAAATTCGTTTATGGCAAAAAAGGGTTGCCCGGGCGTCCTTCCGTAATGAATGTTGGCGATTTAAGTCTGGCCATTAGTTATGGGGCCAAAGAGATCGTTCTTCCCTTTTCCATTAAGTTGTATGACTTTATAATGGAGAGGTATCCCGGAACCAATAATGCCTCATCCTATGCAAGTGAAGTGCAATTAATTGATAACAGGAATAACCTGGAAAAGGATTACCGGATTTATATGAACCATATCCTCAACTATGGAGGCTACCGGTTCTTCCAGTCTTCCTTTGATAATGATGAATTGGGGACATATTTGAGTGTTAATCACGATTTCTGGGGAACATGGATTTCCTATATTGGATATTTTCTGCTCACACTTGGAATGATCCTTTCATTGTTGAGTAAAAAGAGCAGGTTTTTTCAGGTATCACAAAAAATCAGGAAGCTTAGGGAAAAGAGAGGAGCTTTTGTTACCATTTTAATGGTATTTCTTGCAACCTCACTGCTTTCCGGGCAAAAAGTTATCAATACGGTTGCAACTCAAAATGTGGTCGGTATAGAACATGCGGACAAATTCAGTAAGATCGTACTTCAGGATCATAAAGGAAGAATGAAACCGATGCATACTATGACCCGTGAGATCATGAGGAAACTTGCCCGTAAAGAAAGCCTTGACGGACTAACAGCTGATCAGGTCATATTGGGTATGTTCGTCAATCCCAGGGAGTGGCATTCAGTTCCAATGATCAAGGTGGGAAAACATGAAAAGGTCAGAGAAAAGCTGGGCGTGACCGGGAAATTAGCTTCCTATAATAATTTTTTCGGGCAAAACGGAGAGTATATTTTAAAAGAAGAAGTTAGAAGAGCCTATGGACTGCAACCCATTGACCGGGGTGTTTATGAAAAGGAATTGATGAAGATCGACGAAAGGGTGAACATTGCCAGTATGGTTTATTCCGGAAGTTTGTTCAAAATTATTCCCGTCCCTGACGACCCAAACAATACCTGGATATCTACCAGGATGGGACATGGACAATCACCCGTTGAGCAACCTGTGGCCGATCGATTTTTCGCTGCTTACCCGCAGGCATTACGGGAGGCGATCAATACCAATGATTACGCCTATGTTAATAAAATGGTTGACGAACTTGATAATTACCAAAAAGCAAAAGGTGGTTCCGTAGTACCCTCCCAGGCTAAGGTCAACGCAGAAATTACCCTAAATGAGATGAAGGTGTTTGGAAGATTGGCAGCCTTCTATGGCCTTTTGGGATTGGCATTCCTTTTCTTCTTGTTCCTGTCAATTTTCAGGCCTAAAACCAAATTGGCCACCATATATAAAATCTTGTTCGGATTAGTTGTTTTAGGGTTTACTTTTCACACGGTAGGTCTTGGTTTACGCTGGTATGTCTCTGGTCGGGCTCCCTGGAGTAATGGGTATGAATCTATGATTTATATTGCCTGGACCACCACTTTGG
>QQUB01000394.1 GCA_008501835.1 Bacteroidota bacterium | reverse complement strand
AGCCAATATATTTACAAAAAAGTTCGATAAGGTTTATGCTTACAGGGGATACACCGTGATTGAATGTCTGGATTTTTGTATCTTATAACTACTTTGGGCAGATAGAACCTCTCTTACGCTCAATCCAACCTGACCTGCAAAGCCGTTTCCAACTTTTATTACCAGGACACTGGACCATGTCCGGTTCTTTCTTCCGGAGCTTTTTTTAGTTGAAAAAAGTTACGAGTTATGTGGTACACGTTCCGAGTTCGATCATTGTTATTGATTTTTCAATAGTGCAGCTCTTTATTCGTAAAGGAAATGAGTGTTTTTTTGGAAAGTTAGGGCCTGTACCCGCATCCCGCAACTTGAATTAATTAATGAAAATGATTAATTATGAAAAGTGCTCCCACGAAAACGGCAACTGTTCTTGGCATCGATGTCGGATCAGTATCCCTGTCTGTTGTTCAGCTGGATTTGAATGGCAGTATTCTCAACTCCTTTTACGGATTTCATCAGGGTAATTTGAATAAAACCCTGAAAAAAGCCGAAGCACAATTTGATCTCAATGAGGTCCTTGGAATAGGTTGTGTTTCTTCTACTGTTAAATTTAATGCTGAGTTGGTAAACCAATATAATTCTCAGGTAGCTTTAATCGAAGCTAAGAGAAAGTATTGCATAAAGGCAAAATCTCTTTTGCATATAGGGGCAGAGAAATTTATGTTAATTCAGTTTGATGATGAAGGCAAATATGACTTTACAAAACTGAACTCTTCCTGTGCGGCAGGCACCGGCAGTTTTTTGGATCAGCAATCCTCCAGGTTAAATTTACCCGGCATTCAACATTTTTGTAAAAAGGCCCTTCAAAATACCGGCGATATTCCGGATATAGCTTCACGCTGCGCTGTTTTTGCCAAAACTGATCTCATCCATGCTCAGCAAAGGGGATATTCAATTGAAGCGATTGCAGATAGTCTTTGTAAGGGGTTGGTGAAAAATATTGTAGATACCGTTTTTGCCAATCAACCCCCAAAATTGCCTATTATGATCAGCGGGGGTGTTTCAAAAAATCTTGCGGTCATTAAGCACCCTGAAGAGCACCTGGAGAATCCGGTTCTCAAGGATGATAAGGCCCACCTTTTTGGTGCCCTTGGAGCTGCACTTTTGAGTCTTAAAAAAGGCCTGAAGGAAAGACAAAACACGCGCACATTCAGGTTTGAAGAAATTCTGCTAAAAGAGAAAGAGGACAAAGGCTACTATTATGAACCTCTTGATTTGAAATTAAGTGAGTATCCGGACTTTTCCTGCCATTCATCCAAAATCTTCAAGCCGGTTATTACCACCCATCCAAAACATATAGAAGTTGATACTTATCTGGATTTAAATCAACTAAAGGATTTTTCCTGTTACCTCGGTATTGACATCGGATCCACCAGTACGAAGGCTGTACTCCTGTCCAGGATACGAAGACCTTTGGTTGGTTTTTATACCTATACTGCAGGAGCACCACTTAGTGCCGTAAAATCTATCTTTGAATCCATTGTGGATTTACAGAAAACTGCAGGAATTCAATTTAAAATTAAAGGGGTAAGTACAACGGGATCCGGGAGAAGTTTTGTGGGTAAGATTATTGGTGCAGACCTTATCCTGGATGAAATTACCACCCATGCAAGGGCAGCTTATGAACTCAATCCTGAAACGGATACGATCATAGAGATTGGAGGCCAGGATGCTAAGTTTACGCAAATGAAAAATGGCAGAGTAACTTTCTCTCAAATGAATACAGTTTGTGCTGCGGGTACCGGCAGCTTTATTGAAGAACAGGCTAAGAAATTGAATTGTAAGCTGTCAGAATACGCAGATAAAGCATTATTGGCCAGAGCTCCATTGGCCAGTGATCGATGTACAGTTTTTATGGAAAGAGATATTAACCAATTCAAAGGAAAGGGCTATTCCTCAAATGAAATTCTTGCTACCGTATTACATTCTGTTGCTGAGAATTATTTGCAAAAAGTAGCAGGAGAAGCTGCTATAGGAAAGCATATATGTTTCCAGGGAGCAACAGCAAAAAATAAGGCATTGATTGCCGCCTTTGAGCAAAGATTGCAACAACCCATATTTGTTTCTGATCTTTGTCATCTTACCGGTGCTTTGGGCGCAGCCATTCTGGTACATGAAGAAAAGATGCGTACAACCAGTTTCCGTGGTCTGGACCTTTACAAGGCAAATATTCCTGTTCGCACAGAACAATGCGATCTTTGCAATAATAATTGCAGGATCAGTTTGGCTGAGATCAATGAAGAAACGGTCGCTTACGGGTTCCTTTGCGGACGGGATTATGAAACTAAAAAACATGTTTCCGCTAATAAAGCGGGGTTTGATCTCTTAAAAGCCCGGAAAAAGATCCTCGATGTTAAGGCAGCTAAAACCAGGGATACAAATATCACTATTGGACTTCCTGCTTCGCTACATTTATTTGAGGAAATCCCACTATGGAAACGCTTTTTTGATAACCTTTCTATTCGGACTGTCACTAGCGAACCCTTCAAAGAATCTCTAAAAAAAGGAAAATATGTAGCCGGGGCAGAATTTTGTGCCCCAGTCACAGCTCATTACGGTCATGCGCTTTACCTGCTTGACAAGGCAGATTTCATTTTTATGCCCGTGTATTTACAAAATCGAAAATCTGCAAAAAATGCAGAAAAACTTTATTGCTATTATACCCAGTACAGTGCGTCCCTTGTGTATACCATGAAATCAAAAAATGTTCAGGAAAAACACATTTCTCCTTTTTTGGACTTCTCCAGGGGGACTCTTTTTGTGGCAAAGGATCTGTGGAAATGTTTGAAACCCGTATTTAAAGAAAAAATCAGCTTGATCAGGGTTACTTCAGCCCTGAATGAAGCTATGAACTTTTTTTCAGAAAGAAAGGAAAACCTGATAAAGCTGTTCCAACAGCAATTCTATGAAAATAATGACCTTTCTGTTGTTTTGATGGGAAGACCATATGTAGTGCTTTCCAAAGGTCTTAATAAAGCAATCCCGGAAATTTTTAATAAACAGGGCATAAAAACCTTTTACCAGGATATGATCCCTGTCAGTACAGAACCGGAAGAGGACATCCAGATGATCGCTAAAAATGTTCCATGGTATTTTGCATCGAGAATCCTTGAAACTACCAATGAAGTTGCTAAAAAACCTAATTTGTATCCGGTATTGGTCACTGCTTTTAAATGTTCACCCGATGCATTTGTGATCGAATATTTCAAAAAAATAATGCACAGGCACAATAAGCCCTATCTCATTTTGCAAATAGATGAACATGATTCAAATGTAGGTTATGAAACGAGGATAGAGGCTGCCATTCGATCATTCAGGAATCATGCTTTTTTAACAGATGAAAAGGAGGCGTTTTTTGATGGGACCATCTTGCCCAATATTACCAGGGATCTTGAGGACAAGATTTTGATGTTTCCTGACTGGGACCCTATTGTCTCTCCATTGCTTGTGGCTAATTTGAAGCGTCTGGGAATTGATGCCAGACAAATGTTTTCAAATGAACAGGTTATCAGAAAAAGCATGGCTCATAATACCGGACAGTGCCTTCCGGTGAGTATCGTAGCCCAGGGGTTTATCGATTACGTTTTGCAAAATGATTTACCTCCTGAAAAAACACTGCTCTGGATGTTTGAAAGTAAACTCTCCTGTAATATAAGGCTGTATCCTCAGTATATCAAAAGTGTATTTGAAAAACATGGAAAGGGTTTTGAAAAGGCGAATGTTTACGTCGGTCTTTTATCCCACCTGGAGATCTCTCCAATGGCCTGCTATTATGCTTATTTTGCCTATATGCTAGGAGGATTATTAAGGGCTGTAGCTTGTAAGGTCAGGCCTTATGAAGTTAATCCCGGGGAAACGGATGAGGTATTGGAGCAAAGTGTCGAAGTGCTTAAAAAGGCATTTTCGGGGGAGCAGGGTTTGGAGAAAACAGTTGAACAAGCCGTAGGTCTTTTTGATGGAATCCCGGTAATAAAATCAGAAAAGCCCAAAGTAGCTATTTTTGGGGATGTATATGTTTGTGATAATGATGTCATGAATCAGGATCTCCATCGGGCAATTGAGGAGGCTGGGGGAGAGGTGCTGACTACTACTTATTCGGATTATCAAAAAATTATTGAACCCAACAGAATTCGATTACTTGTTCACAGTGGAGAATATTTGAAAGCTGCTCAATTGCGGTTGATGATTTCTGTTATCAAGATGTTCGAAGAAAAATATTATCGGTATTTTGAAAGATTTTTGGGTCCTGCTCCGGTAATCGAGCCCAGAAAGCTGGAAAAGGAATTGGAAAAGTTCAATATCAATCCAATGCTTTCCGGAGAATCTGTCGACAATATCCTGAAGGTTTTCTTTATATTGAAGAATTATCCGGATGTGAAGTTATTTGTACAGGCCAATCCTTCATTCTGTTGTCCGTCGCTGGTTACAGAGGCCATGGCCAATGAGATCAAGCGCATTACAGGGGTTCAGGTTGTTACGTTAACCTACGATGGGACGAATGAGTATAAGAATGATGTAATTCTGCCTTATTTGCAGGGAGGGGTTTGCTCCTGAGGTAAAAATCAGGTTTAATATCATAGTGATCTTTAATTACCCAAAGTTTATTTAAAATCTGCTATCTTTGCCGTCACTAAAAAATTGAGTAAATTTGGAACCACTCAAAGTGGATGTGATCATCCCTGCTTTTAATGAGCAGGAGTCGATTGGGAAGGTATTGGCAGATATTCCCGTAAATGTGGTGAGAGACGTGTATGTTTGTAATAATGCCAGTACAGATAATACAGCAGAGGTAGCTGCCCGGGTCGGAGCCATTGTTCTGGATCAACCCATTAAAGGTTATGGCAGTGCCTGTTTAAAAGCAATTGAACACCTGATAAATAAAGCTCCTGAAGACCAGCCCGACATAATTGTTTTTCTGGATGGTGATTATTCAGACCATCCGGAAGAAATGCCAGAACTAATCAACCCTATTGTCAATGAGGATTTTGACCTCGTGATAGGTTCAAGAGTACTAGGTAACCTTGAAAAAGGTGCTATGATGCCGCAACAGATCTTTGGCAATTGGCTGGCAACTACGCTTATCCGACTACTTTTTAACTACAAATTTACAGACCTCGGACCATTCAGAGCTGTGAAATGGGAAAGCCTTATGGAAATGCAAATGGCTGACCCCAATTACGGCTGGACCGTGGAAATGCAGGTGAAGGCCGCCCGTCACAAAATGAAAGTGCGGGAGGTAGCAGTTAGTTATCGAAAAAGAATAGGTGTTTCGAAAGTGTCAGGGACTCTTAAAGGTACGATCCTGGCAGGGTATAAAATTTTGTGGACCATTTTTAAATTACTTTAGAATGCCAATCTTAGGAGCAGTAGTTTTTATCATTTATACAATAGCGCTGGCATATATTACCATTTATTGCCTTTTTCAATTCAACTTGTTATACCACTATA